>JAILEJ010000329.1 GCA_024688095.1 Butyrivibrio sp. | reverse complement strand
TGATAAGTTTAATCAGACTTTTGAGTTTGATTAAACTTATCAAGTGCAATCTGCATCGAAGCAATCTCCGAATCTATACGTTCGTACTCTTTGCCGACATGCTTCAGGTCATAATTTATGTACTGATACTCAGGAGCCGCTTTCCTGGCATTGAGATATCCATATTTCTCTCTGGTTTTTTCCTGACGTTTGCGCATCTTATCCAGAACCATTTTTCTCTTATTCAACTGAGCCATTCTGACAAGAATAGTGTCAATAGTCATCTCTGAATCTCCAACAGCTATCTTGTTTGTGGCATTCACCACATTAATGGCATGCTTGATCTTTACAATCTTCTCATCAATTTCTGCTATCTTGGACGAAACCTCTTCATAGTCATAATCAGGGACAACAGGCTCTTCATCGACAGCAACCACATACACCTGCCCTTCCTCTTCCATATTTAGATAATAATTCTTATCATCATTAAGCTTTTTCAATACTTTGTTTGCATACGCTGATGTCATCTTTGCCATTGCTTATTCCCTCCATAATCAATCTCGTTAATGTACTTTCGATTCTAGTCTGCTTCTATAGTATTGTCACTAAACCTGTGGTTGAATAAAAAAGTTTTAACCCAAACAATTCATTTTTCACTACGCTTCTGCGCATATTATATTATATGTATATATGAAAAAGGTACTATATCTCGATAATATAGTACCTTTATACATAGTTTGATAATAAAAATTATTACCTTATATAACTTTGAGTAATGCCCCTTTCATTTATTCATGGGATATGTAATCTATTTCAAAAACAACTTCTCCGGAGTACATGTCAGTTCCGCAAAGATCTGCTCTTATCTGTCCTGTCACAACGCTTTTTGCTTTATCTGCGCTGTCACAGACCGGGATGTCACTTCCCTCCCATAGCGTTTTTTCCTGACAGACTTCTGCTTCTTTTGTAATTCCGGATTGCTGCGCTGTCATAAGTATTTTTTCTTTTTCAGGCTTTACAGAAATGCCAGCGTTTTTATGTCCCTCAGGCATTCCAATCTTTATATCATAGGTCCCTTCATACAACTGGCTCTCTTCATTCCATTCAAGTTTTACGGAAACAGCCGGAAGAACCACAAAAAATGATCCGGCTTCTTGCTTTTCTATCCTGGAGTTTACAAGAACCGCTGCCTTTCCATCATCTTCACAGGCCTTTGATAAAAGGGCATTATCCATAAAAATGATAAGACATAGGAAAAAAGCAAAAATACCTACATTTTTTATATTACTTTTTAATAGCATAATAATTCACCGTTATAGTATCAGATATCTGAAAGTTTATAGGTTACTTGTATATATCCGGAATAGCTTCCATCTGCATTTACATCGTCACAGTAGGATACGCATTTTAATCCGATTTCACCTCCTGTGATGTTTCCTGTTGCTTCGTCCTCAGTACCAAGAGTAACATCATATGCTCCTGCAACAGATTCATTCTTTACTTTATAACTTATCATGTTCTGTGCCTTTGAATTTGCAGTCTTTGAAGCATTACTGCTGTCATATATATATGACTTGATTTTGTTATCTGAATTACTGCTGTCTGTAAGATCAGAAACTGTAAAATCTATCTCCACTCTCTTTGAATCTGAAAGTTTTCCATAAACATTTGCTGTCATGTCTCCAACGTATGCGGCCTTTGAATTATATTCTCCTGATGTAAGTGTAAGGGTTGCAGGGAGCTTTACAACATATTTGTTTACTTCGATGCTTGCTCCTACAGATATTTGTGCATCGTGTTCAAATGTATCATTGATATAATCTGATGCCATACTTGAAAATGGTGTCAAAAGGACCATTCCTGCTGTTAATAGGGATACTAATTTCTTCTTCATTATAAAAACCTCTTCTTTCTTCTTATAAAACTGTTACTTTTACCATATTGCTGGTTGATGTAAGTGGAAGATATCCGCCTTCTGCTGCTTCCGTAGGATAATATGGCTGGGCAAATACCTTAAGATTGTGCTCGCCCTCACAAAGGTACTGTGCTACTTCAAAATTTACTGCCTGTCCTGATGGGATAAGATCTGTTGAAAAGATCACATTTTCAGCTTCATCATAAATTGTATAGGTCATAAAAATCTCTTCATTTTCTTTTAGATTTTCAAGTGAGATATTTGTCTCTTTAGTTACGTTACAGTCCTGAATACCTGAAAAATATACGTTTCTGTCTTTTAAGATCTCATATACCTTTGAAAGATCATCCTCTGTTGATGTGGCATTTGTATCAACAACAAGATTTCCTTTTTCAGATGCAGCACTTACTTCTGTATTTTTTTCAATTCCCGGAAGAAGGGTTGCTGCCATAATTGCAGCTCCCATCACTATAAAAGCTGCTATCAAAACTATCAGTGGTCTGTTTTCTTTTCTTTCTTTAAATTTAGAACTCATTTCTTTCCTCTTTCTTAACCTCATTTTTGTCTACAATACAATAAGGACTTTTAAATCAATTTCAGTACAATGCTTTATAAGGAGATTTTTTAAGCCTTTTTCTGCACATTTTCTCTGCTTTTCTTATTTCTTTTCTTATCTGTTTTGTATTGTCTTTGTTTTTAAGGCTCTTATATGCATCATTTATTACAGGCATGTACATATTTCTGGTCCTGTACTTTCTCATTTCGCTTTTATAAAAATATATCTGAAGCTTTTTTAGTATTATCTTTTCAGCGGGAAGTCCTGCATCTGACGGCTTTGCAAAAAATGCTGCGACTGCCCCTACGGGAAATGCAAATCCCATTGTAAAAAGCACATCCCTTCCAACATAGAGATAAAATATAAGAACTATGACGGCTGCTATCAGGATGGATATGACCTGTCTTACATTAAAATCCCTTATTACCTTGTGTTCTGTTTCGATCTCTGATTCAATAGGTAAATTTAACATTGTTTCTCCTTTAACCTGTTGTTACTATGGTCCTTGCTATCTGCTGCGACCTTGTTACAAGACCAACCTCTGCAAATCCTATTATTATGAGGTTTCCTACCCCCTGTAATATTTCAGACATGGTTTCTCCCGATATATTGTTTATTATGCTGACTGTTATCTGATTTCCTATTATCAGGGCAAAGACGATGATTGCTCCGCTTATTGAAAGAGCCAGCATATTTTTAAAGAATCTAAATCCCGGACTGTGAAGGGGATTGTGAAGATCCGGCATTTCCATAAATGCCAGTGGAGAAAAGGTTGCAAGAATAATTATTTCAAATGCCCTTCCCCAGACAACTATCTTTATTACAAAATGGACTATCTTAAGTGCAAGCCAGGGGATAAAAAGCTGCAGCATATATGATGCTGATGTTGAAAGATCTGTAAGTGTTGCTCCAAGTTTTGATATGGCTCCTGTTGTCTCTTCTGCTGTATGCGTCTTGTTGTAAATGATTTCCTTTAGATTTTCTAGAGCCGTTGTAGATCCTGCGCCTATAAGCGCTGAATTTCCAGCTCTTGCAACTGTCGTTGCAAGTTTGCTCCCAACATTTGCTATGGTAAATGAAAAATCCTTTGCCTTATATACAAGCACAAGTCCAAACACCATAAGTACAATCCTTCTTATGACCTCTTCTTCTGTAAGATCATGCTGCCTTACACCAAGAAGTGAAATGAAAAATGTGATTATTACAATAAGAGCTGAAAGTGATACACATACCTTATTTACCTCGCTTATTCCATATACTGTTGTGTTCATTCCTCCAATTGAGAGGTTCCCTCCATCAGAGTAGGTAAGCTGTGTCTGAAGTGCCGCATCCATGGCCGCAGAATTATCTATCATCTCATCAAGCCAGTCAAAGACTACTCCGTTAAAGTATCCGGGATTTTCGCTGTCATAAGCTTTTGCAGAATATGAAAATATAGCAAGGATAAGTATTATCAGGGAAACAATTATTGCTTTTTTATGATAAAGGATAAAATTACCCGTATTTTTTATAGAATGAAGAAATAGGTTTCTTTTCTGTATTTCCATATGTTCCTTTCTCAGAGTAAAAAAGGAAGTTCAAGACTTCCTTTTTTACTAATTCCGGTATGCACTGTGATAAATTGTAACCATTCATGAGCATTACTATTATTAGTGTCTTTTTAAAATTTGCTTTGCTTTTTACATACCGTATATTTTTATCAGGATATAAATGTCTGTGTAAGGAGGCTTCCGGCATCTTTTCCTGTAAAGAGTTTGATTGCAGGAACAGGAAGAACCATGATTATACCTGCAACAAGCTGTCCTCTTCCTTTTGCAAGTACTGCTGCATCCTGTCCGTTTGATCCATCATCCTGGACTGCCTTTGCAATTGATCTTATTCCCATGGCTATATTTATGATTCCTCCAAAAACAAGGATCGTAAAAACTCCGTTTACGGATGTCTTTAGCATATCTGTTATGGCATCTGCATATCCCATACTAAGAACTGCTCCTGCCATTACATTTACAAATGCTGCTGCAGGACCATACTTTAAAACTACCTTCTGATTAAAATCTCCAAGTCCATTTAAAACTTTTTTCTTTAACATTTTATTATTTTTTCCCTTTCTCTAATGTCTTTTATTATTTAAATATTTTTTGGGACTATTTCAGGTCTCAATATAATATGGACTTTTAAAGATAAAACAGCACACTTATGCTTTTATATATCAAGGCTTTCTATGTATTCATTTATATGTATGTCTCCTGTCTCATCATCTGTAAATTCAAGATCAGGAGCATAGCCTTCCTTAAGACTTAAAATGTTCATTGCAGCTTCCTCTGAAAGTTCATAAAGACGTAGCCTTTCATTTATTCCAAGGTTTATGTTTTTTTCTTCTATTACTCTTTTTATCCTTTCTTTTTCTTCATCCGTCATTACCGTGTTG
>JAILEJ010000310.1 GCA_024688095.1 Butyrivibrio sp. | reverse complement strand
TCGTCAGCGTTAAATCTCCGTTCGACTTGCATGTGTTAGGCACGCCGCCAGCGTTCATCCTGAGCCAGGATCGAACTCTCAGTTTTAAAAGTTGATCTTGGTCCAAGACCATTGCTGGTCCTGTCCGTTATTTACTAGCTTCCATACTCCCGGCTGGTTGTATGAAAGTTATTCTCTGAATTATTCAAATAGAATTTTTCAGGGTTGCATTACTGTTTATTTGTCAATGTGCTTTGATGAGATAAATTCATCATTGATATATCGCAAAGGCTTGTATTTACTGCCTTTTAGACCTTTTTGATTAGTGGTCTGCATCAGCGACGAATATAAATATATCACTATGATTATTTTATGTCAACACAATTTTTGATTTTTTTACAAAAATCGTTATTTAAATTTTATATATATTTTTTAGTGATTACTTCTTTAATATCATTAAATAGATGTAACATATATATTCACTACAATTACCAAGTAAAAATACAGTTATATATCAATTCTGGTAAAGAATTCTGTATCATTCTCTCCCACAATATATGCTCCATTGTTTTTCTGAACTTTTAAAGATGCAGGATTATCTTTATTAACAGACATATATATCTTATCTTCTCTTATTAACTTCTTTAATTCTTCAATTGCCAGTTTAAGTCCCTCTGTTGCATATCCTTTTCCGCGATACTCTTTTCTTATTCCATATCCTATATGGCCGGCACCTGCAGCAAGAAAGTCATTTAAATAATGTCTGACATGGAAAAGCCCAACTATCTTTTCATCTTCCCATAAAAAGAACTCAGTTTGAGGTACATGGTTCTCATCCATATTTATTTCATTATCATAGTCAATATATCTTGGAATTATTTTATTTTTAAATGTTTCAAAATCTATTCCACTATATGGATTGGTAAATCCATTTTCTTCTTCCGGTGTATTTGTTATATAATCATATTCTTTTTCTATATCCTCATAATTTGCCTTTTTCAAATACAACATTCTGCTTTCCTCCATTTTATAGTCATTGTTTAAAAGTCACAAATTCATTTTATCTTCATTTAAAGCATAAACTATCAGTCAGATTTTTTTCACAAAAAAAGCTCTATTATCCCTTCCATTACCTTGGAAAGAATAATAGAGCAATTATATAAAAATAATTTTATTCAAGCAATACAGTCTGAGTTGAATCTCCTATAGAAGATATCATGCCAAGAGAGTCAATACCTTTTGCATCACTATCTGAAATTTCTTTTACAAGTACAAGTGTCTTTTTTTCTCCAGCTGCAATCGTTCCGCTATATGAGCTTAAATCATTTTCAAGCATTGTTATACTTGTATATCCAATATTCTCGCCATTTAATATCACCTGAAAATGTGGATTAACCTTTACCATATCCAGATTTACTGAAGACGAAGACTCATTTGTAACTCTAAAACTAAGAACAAGTAATTTCTTTCCACTTCCTGCTGATATTACAAATACATCATCGTCCTGTGGATATGAATTTGAAACATAATATCCGGTATATGTCAGTGAGAGTCCATTTCCAAGAGACTGTTTGTTAGTATCATTAAGAACTGTAGCTGTAGAATCTTCTTCACTTGAAGTATTATCACTATCTACAGATTCTAAATCGCTGCTTGCTGCTTCTGAATCATTAGACATTTCTTCTGAAGTTTCTTCAGAACTCTCATTAGAAGATTCATTATTAGTATCATCACTATCTTCATCTGTAGCTGAAGTTATTGCTGCAGAAATATCTAAATCTTCCATCGATGATGCAGAAGACTCATCCACAGCATTATCAGTTGTCGTTTCAGATGATTCAGACTCAACTGTATTTGCTACATCTTTAGAATCAGATATTAATGTACTTGATGAATCATCATCGGATGATCCCTGAGAAGCAACATCCAGGCCAGTGTCCTCTGTAATTAAACCATCGTCTATAGATGTATCTCCAACTAATGATGCTTCTTCAGTATCAGATGATTCCTCTTCATCTGAGAACTCAATTTCATTTGCCTCAACATATTTTTTTATATCCTTTTTGCTGACATATGTCAGCATATTGGTTCCATTGTTGGAATATTTCATTAGTAGTCCGGCTGCATATTCCACTGTCTGCTGATATTGTTCATCAGTCAGATCAGGATACTGTTCAGTTGCGCATCCTGAAAGAACTAACATACAAATACTTAATATTGTAATGGCAGAACAATATTTTCCTCTCATAAGTCCCTCATTTCGAAAAATCATTTAGTTTCTAATTCAAACCAAAACTCAACACCATTTTCGTAATTTATTACACCATATCCCTGTCCCATTATATCCATAAGGGCTTTAACAATAGAAAGTCCTACTCCACTTCCGCCATATTGCCTTGTTCTAGCCTTATCAACCTTATAAAACTTCTCCCAGAGATGTTCTATACTTTCTTCAGGAATTGGATTTCCAGTATTAAATACAGAGATTCTTATTTTATTATCTTTTTCTATAAGTTTAAATTCTATAACATTATCGCCACTTACATGGTTTATTGCATTGCTATAGTAGTTTTGAATTATCTCTTCTACAGCAAATTCGTCTCCCCAAACATAAATCGGCGCATAATCTTCGAACTTAACTTCAACATTTTTCTGCTTAGCTAATATATCGGCAGATTTCAGGTAATTTTTTATCATTGAAACGATATCAAATCGTTCCATATTTATAGTTTCACGACCAGACTCAATTTGAATAAGTTTTAGAAGTCTTTTAACCATTATATTCATCTTATTAGCTTCATCCATGATGACTTCACAGTAAAAATCACGACTTTCTTCATCATCATTTACAGCTTCTTTAAGTCCTTCTGCATATCCCTGAATAAGAGCAATTGGTGTTTTTAATTCATGAGAAACATTCGAAATAAACTCTTTTCTCATGTTATCAACTTCTTCTTTTTTCTCTATATCTTTGGTAAGTTCGATATTTGCAGATTTCAACTCCTTAATGGTTGTCTCAAGTGTTTCTGACATCTCATTAATATTTTGACCAAGAACATCTATTTCATTCGCATTTCTTCTTCTGGTCTTATACTTAACCTCAAAATTAAGTTTCTTCATCTCACTTGAAATTTCAGAAAGCTTATGTATTGGAGCAGTTATAGTATTCGTTACAAAAAGGACAAGAATACTACCTATAATAGCTGAAATAATTCCAACACAGGCTATAAATCTATTTGTAAGGGCAGCATTATCTTTAATACTTTCAAGTGCACTTCTTATCATTATCAGGTTCCCATTATCAAGAAACCCCCAGATTTCAAGATATGAAGTTTTTGTTCTATTATCTATTTCCTGTTGCAACGTATACTTACTTGTATCTTCCAAAACAATTCTGTTTTCAGTGACACTATCTGCTGAATCAACTCCAAACATATTCTCCCAAAGAATACGTCTCATAAAATCTGAATCTGATGAAGATGATACAAGCGCCTGAGATTCGTCATCTAAAACAACGACCTCTATGCTATATTTATCACAAATTCTTTGCAGATCAATCCAGAATTCATCTGAAGTAATATCGCCATTCATGGCCTCTTCATTAATGCTTTCATAGGACTTAATTATATCTGCTTTTTTATTAGAAATATAAAATTGTTGCAAAAAAATCTTATTTGCAATAACAATACCAAATACAGTAATAAACATTACAACCAGGAAAATCCCGCTAAACTGAATACGTATAGAATGGACATGTTTCTTTTTTTTATTCATTTTTAAATCAAACCTCAAACTTATATCCCATTCCCCATATAGTTTTTATTAATTCGCCTTTATCTTTCATCTTTCCACGTAATTTTTTTACATGTGTATCAATTGTTCTGGCATCTCCAAAATAGTCATAATTCCAAACATTATTAAGAATTTTTTCTCTTGAAAGAGCTATTCCCTTATTTTCAAGGAAATAACTTAACAGTTCGAATTCTTTATAACTTAGTTCTATCATTTCTCCATCTATAGTAACCTGATGAGCAGTCTTATCTATAACAATACCACCTGCCTCAAGTATATCTTCATTATCAGCACTTCCTGTTCTTCTAAGAATCGCTTCAACTCTTGCAACCAGAATCTTTGGACTAAATGGTTTTGAAATATACTCATCTACGCCAAGGTCAAATCCCATAAGCTCATCTCGTTCTTCAGCTTTTGCTGTCAGCATGATTATAGGAACCTTTGAATACTGTCTAATCTCTTTACAAACTTCCCAGCCATCTACTTTAGGCATCATAACATCAAGTATGATAAGTGCAATTTCTTTATCATCAAAAAAAGCATCCAGAGCTTCCTGGCCATCTCCTGCTTCAATAACATCAAAACCGTCTTTTACAAGGAAATCTTTTACAAGTTTTCTCATTCTGCTTTCATCATCTACTACGAGAATCTTTAATTTATTATCCATAATATGCCTCATTTATAATTTTATTATTTTTAAATATTACTAATTCGTATTATAGAACAATAAACCTTCAATAAGACTTAAAATAAAGACATTTCACATTATTTTCACAAAAAGTCTTAAACAAAAAGTAATGCTCTGCACAAATTTTAATTAGATGTCTCATCTTCTTCAGATAAATAATTAGTATTATCTTCTATTCCAAGTTCTCGTTCCTTCTGTCTGACTGCGCGCTCACGCTCCGTAAGACTTTGAGTCCACTCTGCATATCTGTTTGTGACATTCCTTTTATAATTAAGAATATTATCTGTCTCTGAAAAATAGGCAACAACAAACATCAGAATCACAAGAATAGCCATTATAATATTAAATAAAATCGAAATTACAATACTAAATTTTGGCTTTTGCTTTTTTGGCTTTTCCGGCTTAATTCTCTGTTTAACTACGTAATCATCAGGTAGCGGGGCTTTAGAAAAAGAAATATCCATTGGTATAGGAGACAATTCAACAAGACTTACTCCAGCATCAGTCATTTTATCTCGTAAAAGGATAAGATATTCCCACCCTACAGGGGTTGAGAATATCTTATTTGCTATTGCTTTCTCATAAACAGCTTTCATATCAGAAGGCTTACTTGGATTAACTTTTTTTTCAAGATAAATTATCTTTTTCAAATCTACATTAGCTTTCTGAACATCTTCTTTTGTTTTAAAAAGAAAACCTGCCACCTCCAAAACTTCGGCATTAGGAGTGCTTATGGATTCATCTATATTTGTATTTTCATTTGCTTTTTCTTCACCCATTAAATCACCCTTTTGATCATCTGCTATAACCAGAACCATACGATACTATAAATACACTTACACTTCGCGATTTAAGGAGCCAGTTTCTATTGGTAAGTGGCTTTGGTCTATTGTAAAAATATTTTCCATCCTCAGAACCTGTATCTACACACATAGACCAGTAACCACCTTGAGGAGGTTCGGGAAGAGTTATAAAACTGTCTTCCCAATATACATTCATTGCTATATATACAATATCATCATGTCCTTTTGCATTTACATAACCTGCAAACCTAATACATACTACTCTTGACTGATTAGTAACATTACTATTAAACGGATTCTCAGTAAATATTGATATAAATGGAATATTAGCTTCAGCAGGTCTTAAATCTTTTCTGATTGCAGGATGTTTTCTTCTAAACTGAATCATATTTCTATAAAAATGGAAATATTCCTTATTCTTACGCATAAGATCCCAGTTTAACCATGAAATCTCATTATCCTGACAATAAGCATTATTATTACCAAACTGAGTATTACCAAATTCATCACCTGCAAGTATCATAGGCGTTCCTCTACTGCACATAAGAATTGTGATAGCATTTCTCATCATTTTGAATCTTAATGCATTTATATCCGGATTATCAGTTTCGCCTTCAACACCGCAATTCCAGCTTCTATTATCATTTGTTCCATCTGTATTATTCCAGCCATTAGCTTCATTATGCTTTTCGTTATATGAGTATAAATCATATAAGGTAAAGCCATCATGGCAGGTAATAAAGTTTATTGAGGAATCATGTCCAAGGTAATCGCCTCCGTACATATCCATGGAACCTGTAATACGTTTGACTACTTCAGGGGCACACCAATATTCACCCTTAAGATATCCTCTTACCTCATCTCTATATTTACCATTCCATTCTGCCCATCTCTTCCAGGCTGGAAAACGTCCAACCTGGTACATTCCACCAGCATCCCATGCTTCAGCAATAAGCTTTACTTCGCCCAGAATAGGGTCATAAGCAAGCCTTTGAATAAGTGGTGGCTGATCCATTGGTGAACCATCCTGGTTTCTTCCAAGTATACTTGCAAGATCAAATCTGAATCCATCAACTCTATATTGCTCTACCCAATACCTCAGACATCCAACTATCATCTCCTGAACAATAGGATGATTACAGTTAAGAGTATTACCACATCCACTAAAGTTGTAATATTGTCCATCTGGAGTTAAAAGATAATATATATTATTATCAAATCCCTTAAATGAAATAAATGGACCATTTTCGTTACCCTCTGCTGTATGATTAAATACAACATCGAGGATTACCTCTATTCCATTTTCCTTAAGAGTTTTTATCATTGTCTTTAGTTCAAGACCTTCACAGTTCCATTCAACGGAAGAAGCATAGCTTGTATTTGGTGCAAAAAAGCTTACAGTATTGTATCCCCAGTAATCAAGAAGTGTATGTCCACCTACTTCTCTCATATCTCTGGTTTCATCAAATTCAAAAATAGGCATAAGCTCAACAGCAGTAACTCCAAGCTGCTTCAAATAATCAACCTTTTCCATAATTCCAGCAAATGTTCCAGGATGCTTGACTCCAGATGATTTATCTTTAGTAAAGCCTCTTACATGCATTTCATAAATAATCGAATCACTCATTGGAATTTTCAACTGAGGAGTTGCATTCCATTCATAATTATCTCTTACTACTCTTGCTCTATAACAGCCTTCTTTAGAATTGCTTTGTCCCCAAACTCTTTGACCTGTAACCGCTTTGGCATATGGGTCAAGAAGTATATGGTTATAATCAAATAACTGTCCCCTTTCCGGATTCCAAGGGCCATCAACTCTATAACAATATTCAAATTCCTCTATGTCTAGTCCAAAGACAATCATAGAATATACTTTTCCTATTCGGTAACTCTCCGGAAATGGAATTGAAGCATAAGGGTCTTTATCGCCCTTATGATAAAGAAGAAGCGTAATTCGAGTTGCACCATTAGAATAAACAGTAAAGTTTACACCATCAGGCATAACTGTAGCGCCATTTATATCATAAAAACCAGGTCTTACACGGAAGCCTTCTATTTCATCCAAAGCAAGAAGATTTCTGCTAAGATCATTTTTTCTAAGTTCTTTTGCTGTATGGTCACGAATTACTCGTTCTTTAGGTCTATGCCTACGATATTCTGCCATCTTGTCCCCCTAGTGTAACAAAAATAAACCTGTCACGATATAATGTAAATTACGTTACACAATATAATAATAACATATCAAAAAGAGGATGTCATTGAAATAAATCAATAACATCCTCTTTAATTTTTAATTATTTTTATGCAGGATAAGCTGCGTTCTTTGTATCTGCAGCATTAAGATCAACTTTTTCCTGCTGAGCAAGACGATACTTAAAGAAGTCAAGTGCTACCTGTGGGAACAGAGCATATGACAGAGTATCCTCTGGCTGCTGCTTCCATTCTTTAACTTCTTCTTCAAACTTAGGAAGACCTGGCTGAAGAGTATCTGCTGGACGGCAAGTAATAACTTCTCTGTCACCGATAACCTTTTTCTGAACTTCTGGATTGAAAGGTTTAACAGTCTTTCCATACATACCAGAAAGAAGATCCTTAGTCTGGTCTGTAGCAACCTTATATCTTTCACCCATAAGAACGTTCATAACAGCCTGTGTACCAACAATCTGAGATGAAGGTGTAACAAGTGGTGGCTCACCAAAGTCTTTACGAACCTGAGGAATTTCCTCAAGAACTGTCTGGTACTTATCACTTGCATTCTGCTCTTTGAGCTGGCTAACCATGTTAGAAAGCATACCACCTGGTACCTGATAGATAAGAGTCTTGATATTAACACCAAGAACCTTAGTATCCATAAGGCCTGACTTGAGGCACTCTTCTCTATATGGTCTAAAGTAATCAGCAATTTCTGCAAGAAGCTTCTGATCAAATCCTGGATCATATGGAGTTCCTTCGAATGTTGAAGCCATAACTTCTGTTGCAGGCTGTGATGTACCCATAGCAAATGGTGACATAGCACAGTCAAGAATATCTGCACCAGCTTCTACTGCCTTCATATATGTCATGCTGGCGAGACCTGATGTATAGTGTGTATGAAGCTCAAGAGGAAGATCAGAAGCACTCTTAATAGCCTTTACAAGCTTATCTGCTTCATAAGGCTTAAGAAGACCTGACATATCCTTGATACAAATTGAATCTGCACCCATTGACTGAATGTCTTTACAAATATTCATCCAATAATCAAGTGTATAAGCATCACCAAGTGTGTAAACAAGGGCGATCTGAGCATGTCCACCCTCTTTCTTACAAGCCTTAACTGATGTCTCAAGGTTTCTTAAATCGTTAAGACAGTCAAAGATACGGATTACATCAATACCGTTCTGAATGGACTTCTGTACGAAATATTCAACTACATCATCTGGATAGTGCTTATATCCAAGGATGTTCTGACCTCTAAGAAGCATCTGAAGCTTAGTATTCTTAAAGCCCGCTTTAAGCTTTCTAAGTCTTTCCCATGGATCTTCTTTAAGGAAACGAAGTGACGCATCAAATGTAGCACCACCCCAACACTCTACTGCATTATATCCAACCTTATCCATCTTATCGATGATAGGAAGCATAAGTTCAGTAGGCATTCTTGTTGCAATAAGAGACTGGTGTGCATCA
>JAILEJ010000287.1 GCA_024688095.1 Butyrivibrio sp. | reverse complement strand
ATAGTTCTTGACTGTAATGTTATAATTATTGAGCACAGCTATTTATTAAATAGCAAGAAAAATGATGATATCATTATACAGGGTGGACTCGAGAAAGGTAGCGTTTATGATGTAACAGTTCTTGTGGAAGGAAAAATTACTGAAGAACTTCAGCATCAGATATCTTTTTTACTTGATCAGTTTAAACCGGCAAGAACAGTTATTAAGCTGATTCAGATGGATAAAAATGCTACACTTGATTCAAATACATTCCTGGATATGAATGCTCGTATTCCAGGAGAAAAGAGTGTTATTCTTGATAAAGAGATATCACTTGATGGTGTAATTACCTTGAAGTAAAAGATTTTTTATTTATTGAACGATGGAGAAAACAGATGACAATTGAAGAAGTAAGAGATGGGGACACTATTCAACTGAATGTTAGTGGGAAGATTGATACTATTACAGCAGGAGATTTTCAGACAGCAGTGCTGACATCTTTTCAGAAGGGCAAAATTCTGGTTATCAATTTTAAGGATGTAGTGTATATTTCCAGCTCCGGGCTCAGAGCACTTGTGCTTGGCCAAAAAACTGCTGTGGCAAAAGGTGGTAGTATGAAGATTATCAACATTAATAAGGTTGTTGAAGATGTCTTTAAGGTAACTGGTTTTGATAAAATGCTTACGATTGAATAAGCAGAAGGGTTATCATGATTCGATTTGAGGGTGTGAGTAAGAGCTATGGAGATGATACTCCGGTTCTTAGTGATTTTAATCTAGATATTGAAAATGGTGAGATGGTCTTTTTAACTGGCAGAAGTGGAAGTGGAAAGACTACTCTTATCATGCTTTTATTGCGTGAACTTCTCGCAGAAAAAGGCAGAATTATAATTGAAGGGAAAGATATTGAAAAGCTTGGAAAAAATCAGATTCCTTATTATAGAAGGGAAATTGGTGTTATTTTTCAGGATTTTAGACTTATTCCGGATATGACTGTGTATGAAAATCTATACACAGCAATTCTTGCCACTGGTGGAAGAAAAAGTGATGCTGAGAAGAAGATCACGGATGTTCTTACTATGCTTGGAATCGACAGATTTCATAAGCGTTATCCAAGGGAACTATCGGGCGGAGAGCAGCAAAAGGTTTGTCTTGCAAGAGCCCTGATAAATAATCCTAAAATTTTACTGGCAGATGAACCTACCGGTAATCTTGATCCAAACTCATCCAAAGAAATATTAAAACTGCTTGAACTTGTTAATAAGCAGGGAGTAACCATAATTATGGCAACACATGATATTGCAAATATTGAAGAAACATTGGATGAAAATTCTTATCGTAGAATCAGATTAGATGAAAAAATTATTCCTATTGACAGCAAAGTTGCAAGCTGAGCAAAGGTGGTATGTATATGGGACTTGATAATAGATTAAAAAAAGATATTCTGGATATTCAGAAAATAAAGAATCTTAAGAGTGCTGATACAGAAGATGAACTTGATGTTGATGAAGAAACATATATGTATATGGATAGAAAGCCCGCTGAATTTATAAATGAAGGCGATGGCGTTTTCGATATAAAAAAGCAGACAGGAATTAATTCTGCTAAAAGCGTTTTTGATAAAAGTGCTATTTTCAAAGTAGATGAGGGGGAATACTAAATGGCAAAGTATTCGGAGGATTTACGAGATAAGCCCTTTGAGAATTATAACGAGTACATGCAGTATATCTTCGATTGTGTAAATATGTGCCTGGATAAGTACATCGATCACATGAAGGGGATTTATTCGCAGGGGGAAGGTAACGGATACAAAAATGTACTTTATCCTGATATTGAAGTTGCCGGGGATAGTGTACATACAAGACTGGAATCCTTTTATATTGATAAGAAAAAGAAAACTGAAACTGTAGAAGAATCTTCTTCTGATGAGAATACTTCAGATGATGAAGATGATGATATTGATGAAGAACTCATGAGCCTTTTGGGTTCTTTCTCTAATAATAATGCAGATTTAGCTGTATCTTCTGATGAAGATAAAGATGAAATAGAAAGCGAAATCAATGAGGATAAGGGAGTAGAGGTTTATGACCGAATCCTGATGATTGAAAACAGAGCAGAGAAATCAAAAGAAAAAGGGTTAAGTCTTCCATTTCATGATTTATGTAAAAAGCTTGAATTTGAGCCATTTACACTATTTTGTTTTGCCTGTGGAATTTTGTCATCCACTCAGACTGATTATGCAGGAGTTTTCCAGATTGTAAATGAAAATGGTAATTTATCTGCTCCTACAATTGAGTCAGCAGCAAAAATATATTATGGGGATTCTTTTTCTATCACAGGTGCATATGGTGATATGTCAACATGCCTTGAACAGCTCTTGCCAATATTATCACTTGATGTTGTTCCAAGTATGCCTTTTTCAACGGCAGTTTCTCCTGATAAAAGAATAATAGATTTCCTGTTTGGTCGTGACCCTGATAAGCTTGATGAGAACTATATCAGATTCTTTAGTATGCTTACAAAGAAGGAAGAACTTAATCCTATAATGGCTAACAGTGGAATACTCGAAGCTATGGAAATCTCTTATGATGAAGGATGCAGAATTTTCTATTATTACGGTGATGATGGTAGTGGAAGAAAATTCTTTGTAAAGAAATTCTGCGAAAAAAATAATATTAAAGCAGTTTCAATAAACTGTAAAAAGTTATTTAATTATGACTTCAGATTTGTAGAGAAAGCTTTGTGGTCTGTAACCAGAGAGTGTATCCTTATTGGAGCATGTTGTTGCCTTACAGATTTGTCCTATCATGAGGAAGAAAAAGAGAAATTCTTTGGTTATATGGATCTGGCCTTTTCAAAACTTACAGAAAAAGGCATTCTTGTATTTGCCATGAGTAAGGAAAAAATTGATTTTAGAGAAATTACTAAAATGCAATTTACTGATCTTGAATTGCCTACTCCAGATACAGGAGAAAGAGAAGCATGCTGGAAATATTTTTCTCAGAATTATCAGCTTGAAGATGGCATAGATCTTCTTGAGATGGCAACAAAATTCCTGTTTACTCCAGGTAAGATACATGATGCTCTTGATCATGGAAGAAGACTTGCAACAATGCAAAAGGATATTCTGATAAACAGAGAGACACTGTTCCAGGGATGCTATGCTCAGATGAGTTCAGAGCTTACACAGAAGGCTACCAAGATCAAAGCGAACTTTGGTTTTGAAGATATCGTTATGAATCCAAGCCAGAAAGAGACGCTTCTTCATGCTATCGATCAGATGAATTTCAGAAAGCATGTATATGAGAATTGGCATTATACAAAGAAGTATCCATATGGTAGAGGGCTTTCAATTCTTCTATTCGGTGCACCTGGTACCGGTAAGTCTATGTGTGCCCAGGTTATTGCTCATGAACTGAATCTTGAGTTATACAGAGTTGACCTTTCAAAGGTTATTGATAAATATGTTGGTGAAACTGAAAAATCTATTTCAATGATATTCAGAGAAGCTAAAAAATGTAACGTAGTTTTATTCTTTGATGAATGTGATACTCTTTTTGCTAAGAGATCTGATGATGGAGGAAGTAACCAGGCATCCAATAACAATAAAACAGCACTTCTTCTTCAGGAAGTAGAAGGCTATGATGGAGTTTCCGTACTTGCTACAAACTACAAACACAATATTGACCCTGCTTTCTTTAGACGTATGAAATATATTGTAGAGTTCCAGTTCCCTGATCCTGATACACGAGAAATGTTATGGAGAACTACAATTCCAAAAGATACACCGCTTGCAGATGATGTCGACATAAGATTCCTTGCTGAAAAATTTGAGTTTGTTGGTGGTAATATTAAAAACTGTATTCTTAATGCTGCTTTCCTGGCAGCTGCTGATCCTGAAGCAGGAGATAAGGTTCATATGAAACATTATCTTCTTGCTATTAAATATGAGTTTGTAAAAGTAGGTAAAGTATTCACCAAATCTGATTTTGAACCATATGCAGAAGAGGTAGGACTTTAATATTTGCAGGCAATGATTTTTGGACAAATGCTTAGGTGTTTAGAAAAAATATACGGATGGGTATAATATGGCATATTTAAATGAAGTGGAAGGAATTGAAATTCAGAAAATAATGAAATTTCTTCCTGAATCTATAATTGATGAATATAAGGATACACCTGGATACGAATTTTATCAGATAGAGGACAAGGGTGAAAACATCGGCGTTATAGCCTGTATGCCGGATAATGAAAATATATGGATAAGGTACGTATATATTGTTCCATATATGAGAGGCCAAGGCATTATGAACAGAAGTCTTGATCAGTTAAGTGTTATGTTCTGGGGCGATGGATATCAGCGTATGATGATTAGATATGTGCCTTTTATGAATCCTGAATTCAAGAGTTATTGTGAATCCTCAGATTACATAAATGTACATAATGGAAGTGCTTTTTTTGAATTTAATCTGATAGATGTAGTAAGAGCACAGGCACTTAAAGGAGAACCAAGAAATGTAATAATGCTTGGAGATCTTTCACTGACAAAACGAAATGAGTTATATGAGAAGATTAAAAATAGTGGGATTGCTTTAATAGATTTTGACAATATAGAAAAAAGATATCTGATAAATTACAGTTTGGTATATGTAGAAAATAATAAACCAAGCGGACTGGTTCTTCTGGAAAAAAATGCATCAGACGGTCTTGGAATTGCACTTTTTTATCTTGCATCAGGAAAAGCTACTGCTGCTTATTACATGATAATTGGATTAAAAAAAGTACTTGAAAATTATTTTTCGCTGGAAACTAAATTATCATTTTTTTGCCGCAATCCATATTTGACAAGATTGCTTGAGAAAATGCTTGAAACAAAGGGCTATAGAGAGGTTATTTCAGAACTTGATCTAAATACTTTAGATAAATATTAAAAAAGTAAGGAAAAAATGTCTCTTTAGATAATATAGTTCGTATAAATTATCAAAGGGGTATTTCGTATGGATAATATTTTAAACGTTTTGTTTGACTATCAAAGATTTAACGAAAATAGCAAATTACAAAAAATTATTGATGACGTTGTTGATAAGTACTCATCTAAAGAAGAGGTGAGAGCTAAAATAATGCCATTTAGATCGGATTTAAAAAAGGATTCATAATAAATGGAAGAACTTAGGATAGAAGCAGATATAAATAATCTTAACAAAGCTATTGAATTTGTGGACAAAATGTTGGAAGAAGTGAACTGTTCTCCGGAGGTTATGGCACAGATAGATATCGCTATTGAGGAGATATTTGTAAATATCGCAAGTTATGCTTATGCACCAGAAAAAGGGGATGTAGTTATAAAGGCTGGATTAATAGATGGTTATAGAGGGGTTCAGGTTACATTTATAGATTCAGGCGTTCCATTTAACCCGCTTGAAAAGGCAGATCCGGATGTGGATCAGCCAATCGAAGACAGACCTATTGGGGGGCTTGGGGTTTATATGGTTAAGATGAGCATGGATAAAGTTTTATATGAATATAAGGATGAAGCAAACATGCTGAGCATAATTAAGAAATTAGATTCTTCATCAGATTAAAAGAAGCACCAATAATAGAAGGTTAGTGCTTCTTTTTTCGTAATAGATGTAATGGTTGAGGGACGCTATGAAAATAACAGAAATTATCGAAGATAATTTGAACCAATTTGAAAATTTAATCGATCCGGATATGCTGGAAAATATTCATAGAAAGTATTATTACGGAATTGCTGCTTATGAGGATGATGAATTTGTTGGGGCAATTATATGGAACCTGAAATATGTTGACGACATTTACCGTAATACTGAAAGCTATATCTGTTTGTTCAGTGCTATTAGTAAAGATGTGGGAGAACAATTATTAGATTCTTATTTCGAAAAAATCAGAGATGATGATGTTGAAAAAAATTCTATTGAGATAAAGAAAACTAATGATGGAATAGCTGAAGAAGTTCTTTCTGAAAAAGGTTTTAGTTTAAAAGATGGAGAATGCTCTGATTTAATTGTTACAATAGAACAGCTATCTTTGCTTCCTATTTTTAAAAAGAATTCTTATCCAAATAATATACATTCAATAAATGAGCTTTCAGAAAGAGCCTTTAGAAGAGGCATAGTTGATTGTATGTTTCATATTCAAAGGGACATGGAGGAAGACCTCGATGAGTTGTCTTTAGGTTGGTATGATGTAGATATTTCATGCTATGAAGAAACGGATGGCGAAGTAGGTGGATATATGCTTGTAAGAAGACTATCAAGTGGCATGCTCAAAGTAATGCTTCTTGCAGACTGGGGACCTGATGCCCAGAAATATCTTCTTAATATGATCAGGTATTCAGTAAAAGCCGGAATAGATAAGTATCCATTAGATAATAGGATTGTAATACATCGTCATGATGATTCTACCTATAATCTTACAAAATATTTATTTGGAAATATAAAGGGTGAGCCGTGTCTTTTAGGTGAAAAGGAAGAATGATCATAACGGCAGTATATGGATAATAAATGAAAATGTGCTGGTATGGAAAGGTGATTTGGAATGGCAGAAAATATTAAGCTTATAAATATATCTAATTTAGATCAAGGTACGATCATGATAGATTTTGCAGCGCTGTTCTTACTGATAGTAATACTGATACATACAAATATGTACAGGAAACGTAGTTTGTTGCAGGATAAATTGTTTTTTTCGTTGGCTATAATAGATGTTGTAATTGCAGTATTTGATTTAGGAGATTATACATTAAGAACCAGTTATTTTCCATTTAGTAAAATGGCAGTTATGATAAGTGAAATGGTGTTTTGGATTTGTTTTGAATTATTCGCGTTTCTTTTTGTTCTTTACCTGATGTGTATGTCAGGTAAGTCTATAAATGTTAAGAAAAACTGGGTGATTTATGGAATACCGGCAGGTGTTGAACTAATTGTTATAATTTCTAATCTGTTTACCGGATTCTTATTTTATGTAGATGAAAGTAATGAATATGTAGAAGGATTTTTGTTTAATTTCGTATATATTGGGGCGTTTTGTTATCTTATTGCAGCATGTTTTCAAATAATAAAGATAAGTAAAACGTACTTCTTCGTGTTAGTTGTGCTGCTTGTAGCAAGCATGGCATGGAAGTTTACAGGAATTGATCTGTTTTCAACAGCATTTAATTTTGCTCTAGTTTTAGCATATTCGCATATTAATACTATGAATGATGAATTTTATAAGGCGGTGAAGGAATGATTTTAGCAGATGAGGCTATAGTAACTGTTTATTCAGATTTTACGGCCATATTATTATTATTCGGTCTTATTACAATATCAACAAGATTCAAATCAAAAATTAATGAGAGAAGATTATTTTATATAATGTGTATTCTTATAATATTTGATTCCATTGGTAGCCTGGGAAGTCATGCAATGCATTATCAGACAGCTGAATGGTGTTATACAGTTGAGATTCTCTCTAAAACATTTATGGAGATATCGGAGCTTTTTGTTATCTATTTTTGGCTTCTTTTTGTTGATTATAAGCTTTTTGAGAGTAAGGATCACCTTAAAAGAAAATTTAAGGGGCTGTTTATAGTAATGGTAGCTTTTTCAATATTATTACTTATAAATCCATTTACAAATATTATGTTCATAATTGATAGAACTGATATGTGGTTTGTACCTACTCCTTTATATCATTGTATGGAGATTTTTGAAGTTACCTGTGTATTGCTTACATTCTATGTGATTTACAGCTATAGAAACAGAAAAAATAAACTCCATTTTTTCAAAGTATGGCCAATGATGCTTCCAATAGCAATTGGTGTTATAGTATCACTAATTACTTACTATTCCGCAATTCCGCTAGGACTTGCGATAGGAACATTAGGATTATATTTTTCAATGATGGAAACCTGGAAGTATGAAGAAAGGGATACAGGTTTTTATAATAAAGCATATCTCGATAAACTGGTAGATATAGCCGGAACAAACGGATATGATTATCGCAGTGCAATTTGTATCGAAACAAAGGAAGACCATTTATTTGAGGAGGCACTAAAGAAAGAACTTCCAGCGGATAAAAAAATCATACATTTGAAGGAAGGATTATTTGTTTTCTTTTCAGAAAATGCAAAGATGAATTTTCTGAATATGGTTGGTCAGATGTTAACTGAATCAACTAAAGAGTATGAAGATAGACATAATAATGTTAAAATTGATTTAAAGATTACTAATTATGTTAGAAAGAAAGATGAGGAAGCATCAGATTTTATAAAAAGATTTGTGTAATAATTAGAGGGGACACAAATGAAAAAATACTACTTTGCGATAAATAAGAGAAGCCTGGCTTTAATTTGCGTCGGAGTTGTATTCAATATAATGGGACGTAGCATTAGTTACAGCTATTCTATACCTTTTTTTCTAGATACTATAGGGACTGTACTTGTATCTGTAATCTTAGGCCCTATAGCGGGAGCTATAACAGGCGTTATCTATAATTTTATAGGTCTCTTTATGTTTTCGATGAATCTGCTATATGCGCTTGTAAGCATTAGTGGTGCATTTGTTGTGGGATTCTTTTTGTATAAAAGGGAACGGGTAGATTCATTTAAAATAGTGGGAACCAGTGTACTTGCAGGAGTGGTAACAACGATTGTTTCTACACCGATTAATCTTATGATTCAGTCAGGTATGACAGGTAATTTATGGGGAGATGCCCTTGTGCAGCTCCTTTCTCAATATATCTCAGTTAAGCTTGTTTGTTGTCTTGCAGGTGAGCTTCTAGTAAATATTCCAGACAAAATTTTAACAGTAATAGTGATAATGGAATCCATTCTTTTTTTAAGAAAGGCAGGATTTAATATCATTACAGAAGAAGATGCGGAAGTAATTGAAGGCTCTGCTAAAAGGAATGTAAATAAAAATATCTCTCTTTTAATTATGCTTCCGGTAATTATTGCCTGCAGTGTATATATACTTCCTGTAAAAGCGGAGGATTCAATTGATTTTTCAGCTGATTATGCATATACAGTTTTTGATATGGATGATGGGCTTAGTTCTGCTGAAATTAATTCTATTGTACAGACAAATGATGGATATATTTGGGCTGGATCATATTCAGGATTATATAGGTATGATGGAGTTAATTTTGAAAATGTCAATGTAGATAATCGTATATGTAGTGTTACCAAACTTTTTTCTGACAGTAAGGGAAGATTATGGATTGGAACAAATGATAGTGGAGTTGCCTGCTATAATCTCGAAACTGAAGATATACAGTTCTTTTCAACTAAGGATGGACTGGCATCAAATTCTATAAGAGATATCTGCGAAGGCAATGATGGTGATATTTATGTCAGTACATCTGTATATATGTATAAAATAAGCCTTTCTGGTAATAGTAGTAATGATAAAGAAAAAGAAGATGTACTAATAACAAGCTTTGAGGATACTGATATTAAGTATGCACATTCGCTTGTTCCGGTAGATGGATATATATGTGGTGTTACCGATGATGGAGTTATATTTGTAGTAAATAATGGGAAAGTTGCGTATTCTCTTGAATGTGATTTTGCTGGTGAAGAGTATTCATCAATTGGCTATTCACAAAATGGAAGTCTTATTGCAGGAACAACTGGTGTACATTTGGACTATATAAAACTATCAGAAGATGGTCTTAAAAAAGAGTCCAGAATAATTATGACCGACCTTAGTAGTGTAAATAATCTTCATTACAAGGAAAGCTTTAAGGGATATTTTGTTGCATGTGATGATGGATTCGGATTTGTAGATACATCGCATAAAATGCAGAATCTGACAGTTGATTATTTTAATACAGGTATTTCCAATATTGTTTTTGATCAGCAAAGTAATATATGGTTATCATCTAATAAACAGGGCATTATGAAGCTATCTGCTAATCCATTTGCAGATCTGTTTAAAAAAATAGATCATAAAACAAGTGCTGTAAATGCAGTTATGATAGATGATGGACATGCACTTATTGGCACTGATTCAGGATTATTGGAAATTGATTTATCAGCTAATAATACTGTTACAGATGAGGAGCAGACAATTGTAAGTGGTGACAGAGTTCGCCATATTATGAAAGATAGCAAGGGAAATGTCTGGATAAGTACTTATGGTGCTAAAGGACTCATAAAAGTAAATACGGATAGAGAGATTACAAGTATAAGTGATGAAAACAGTGAACTTGGTACAAGAATTCGTTTTGCACTTGAGCTTCAGGATGGAAGAATTCTGGCAGCATCATCTGATGGACTTTGTTTTATAAAAGGAGAAGATGTAGTAAAGAAAATAGGTTCAGAAGATGGCCTTGAAGTTGAAAAGGTTCTCTCTGCAATTGAAGACAATGACGGTGCATTGTGGGTAGGAACAGATGGCGGTGGTGTATATAAAATTGTAAATGATAAGATTACAGAGCATTGGGGATATGATAAAGGTCTTTTTTCTGAAGTTATAATGAAAATTGTTGCCTGTGAGGGCGGAAGAATATATGTTGCCAGTAATGGATTGTATTTTCATGAAAAAGACGGAGATATAAGAAAACTTGAGAACTTTCCATATTCAAATAATTATGATGTATATATTTCAGAAAACAATCAGGCATTTATAAGTTCAAGTGCAGGTTTATTTGTTGTCGGAGAAAAAGAGCTTATTGCAGATGAAGAAGGTTATGCATATACACTTTTAAATAATAAGCGTGGTCTTAATACTACGCTTACTTCTAATGCCTGGAATGCAATTGATGGAGATGTGATATATCTATGCTGTACTGATGGCGTTCAGGTTATGAATGTAAAAGATTATGCAGATTTTGATCAGAACTATCAGATAACACTTAGAAATTTCCTAAAAGACGGAGAAGAAATTAAGCTTCAGGATGGACTATATGATGTTCCATCTGGAAATGGTCAGATAGAGATAACACCAGCAATATTGAATTATACAGTCTCAGATCCGCTTATTAGAATAGAACTTGAAGGAATTGATAAAGAGCCAAGACTTATGCATCAGTCATCTATAGAGACACTTTATTATTCCAATATTCCTTATGGCGATTACAGACTTAAAATTCAGGTCATGGATGAAACTGGAAATAAAGCAGTTAAGGAGAAGATATTTTTAATTAATAAAGAAGCAGAGTTATATGAATATACATATTATAAAATTTATGTATTTGGCGTAATTGCAGTCATTTTGCTGTTTATTGCATGGCTTGTCGCCAAGATGGGAAATATGGCAGTTATTAATAATCAGTATGATCAGATTAAAGAAGCTAAAGATGCAGCAGAATTGGCAAATCAGACAAAATCTCGTTTTCTTGCGCAGATGTCTCATGAAATCAGAACACCAATTAATGCTGTTCTTGGCATGGATGAAATGATTTTAAGAGAAAGCCGTGAACCGGATATCAGAGGGTATGCGTTTGATATATATAATGCTGGAAAGACATTATTATCACTGATTAATGACATTTTGGATTCTTCAAAGCTTGAATCAGGTAAGATGGAAATTGTTCCAGTGGAATATGAGCTTACAAATCTGATTAGGGATATTGTAAATATGTCAACACAACGTGCTCAGAAAAAGGATTTGATTTTGGATACTTATGTTGATCCAGATCTTCCAAAAGTACTATATGGAGATGATGTCAGATTAAGGCAGATAGTCATAAATTTAATGACAAATGCAATTAAATATACAATGGCAGGAAATGTGTGGCTTAGGGTAACAGGAACGCGAAAAGGTGGAAGCGTAAATCTACATGTAGAAGTTGAGGATACCGGGATAGGCATTAAAGAAGAAGACCTGCCTAAGCTTTTTGAACAGTTTAAGCGTATAGATGAAGGTAGAAATAAAAATATAGAAGGTACAGGTCTTGGAATGAATATTACTATTCAGCTCCTTGAACTGATGGGCAGTCATCTTGAGGTAAACAGTATCTACGGCAAAGGATCCAAGTTCTTTTTTGATATCGAGCAAAAGATTGTAGATAATGCAGCAATAGGTGATTTTGATAAGACAGCGAAGATCAGATATGAATTTGAAATATCTGACAATGCTTTTACTGCAGAAGATGCAAGGGTACTTGTTGTAGATGATAATTCAATGAACAGAAAGGTATTAAGAAGCCTTTTAAAACCTGTAAAAATACAGGTTAGTGAAGCAGCAAGCGGAGCTGAAGCTATTGCTATGGTTGAATGGGAGCATTATGATGTTATCTTCATGGATCATATGATGCCTGAAATGGATGGCGTTCAGACTATGAAAAAAATGCGTGAAATGGATTGCTGCAAGGGTATTCCAATTTATGCACTTACTGCAAATGCTTTATCTGGAGCAAAGGAAGAGTATATTTCAATGGGATTTGATGGGTTCCTGGCAAAACCTGTTGAATCAGATAAATTAGAAGAAGTACTTCGAATTTCTTTATCTGAGGAAAAAATTAAGCCTTTGACGGAAGATGAAAGAAAAGAGTTTAGTATTAAAAATAATAAGTCTGATAGTAATGTGCCAGACAATCTTCCAGATGTTGAAGGGCTCGACTGGAACTATGCGTGGATCCATCTTCCCGATACAGATATGTTAAGAGAAGGTGTTACTTCTTTTTACGAAATATTAAATCCGCAGGCGGACAGACTTCAGGAATTATACAACCAGCTTCTTCCAAAGGTTGGAAATAAGTCTTCATTAGATAATAAAGGTGATTTAGAGGAGAGTAACGATAGTGAGGATCCACTTAATTTATATAAAATCCAGGTTCACGGCATGAAGAGTGGGGCAGCAACTATTGGAATTGTTCCACTTGCAGGAATGGCTAAAGTGCTTGAGTTTGCAGCAAAAAATGCAGATATGAAGACTATTCATGCACTACACGAAACATTTATTAATGAGTGGAGATCATACGAAGAAAAATTAAAAGGCGCTTTTGGAGTAGGTTTCGAGGTGGAAGATCAGACTGATATAGAAGGAAGCAGACAGGCAGGTGATAAAGTTCTGTTTGAAACAATGCTGGAGCTTCTGATACAGGCTATGGATAATATGGACATAGATACTGCAGATGAGGTGATGAACAAAATGAGGAATTATACATTTGGAGATGAAATAGATTCAAAGGTTCCGAAACTGTACTCAGCAGTAAAAAATCTTGATGATAATCTTTTTGAGAAGATGATTAAAGAAATGAAAGAGTTGATTTAAACATTTAATTGTAATAAGACAAAAGGAAAATTTTGTAAGCGCAGATAATCTTTTTGGAGGGTGATTTATGAAAAAGATCCTGCTGATAGGAAAAATGAATGAGATTACTAAAAGTTTAAACGATTATCTTCACGAGTATTACAGGGTTCAGTTATGCGTTCAGAACAACGCGGATTCTTTAATTAAGATTATTGAGCCCGATATAGTGATTATTGTTCTTATAGGGATTTATGATATTGATTTTGGCTTTTTTGATCTGATGAAGGAAGAATATCCTGATACACCTGTAATAACAATAGGAACAGAGGGAGAATTTGAGAAATTTAAGTCCTTATCTAAAAATACACAGTTTGAGAATCTTGTAAGGCCGATAGAAAATGAAGATGTATTTAAAGCAATACAAAGGAAACTTAAAACTGATGATGAAGATAATTATAAGTTTGAAAGCACACCGGTTGCAGGGAAAAAGCATGTATTGGTAATAGATGATAATGCAATGGTTCTAAGAAGCCTTAAATCTATTCTCGAACCTACATATCGTGTAACGCTTGCAAATTCGGGATTGAAAGGAATTTCTTTTATATCAAAAGACAGACCGGATGTAATACTTCTGGATTATGAAATGCCTGTATGTGATGGAAAACAGACAATGAGAATGCTAAAAGCTGATGCTGATATGAGAAAAATTCCGATAATTTTTCTGACAGGTGTAAATGACAGGGAGCATATTGAAGCTGTACTTAAATTAAAACCACAGGGATATTTATTAAAACCAGTTCCACAAAAGAAACTTATTGATACGCTTGAACGTGCAATGGCAGATAAGTCAGGGGATAGTTATGGTTAAACTGATTAAAACTTTCAGTAAAGATAAAAAAGTAATTGAACCTGAAGGTGGAAAGATTGTTTCAGGTTCTTCAAAAGCCAAAAATAAGAATGTAAACAGAAAGCAGATTACTTTGCCACTTTTATTATGTGTACTTTGTGTTCTTCTGAATATAGGAGGCAAAATAACAGCACAAAGTAATGGTTTTCCATTTTTCTTTGATACACCTGGAATAATACTGGCAAGTGTGCTTGGAGGATATGTTCCCGGGATTATAGTTGCAATTCTGACAAATTTAACTATAACGTTGTCTGATCCTGGTTCGATTTATTTTTGTTGTGTTAGTGTTCTTATTGCACTATTTACAGTCTGGTATTACAGAAAAGAAAAAAAGCGTAATTTTAAAAGCCTATTAATATATACGTTTGTTATAGCTTTGATTGGAGGCGGTATTGGTGGCTTAATACAAATGTATTTATATGGACCGGAAATAACTTCTGGTAATGAATTTTTGATAGGAGCCATGCAGGAGATTGGGATTGACACAAAGATAGCATGGTATATTGTCAATTTTTTGTTTGATTGTATCGATAAAATCATTTCAGTATCTTTCGCAGAAATAATACTTTATTTAATTCCGCATAAAATATGGTCAAAATTTAAATTTGCATACTGGCTTCAGGAACCATTTAAGAACAAGAAAAAACTTAATTCCAGGCAGAGTATTAATGGAAAGATGGTTATAGTTCTTATAATATCTGCAATCACAACGACTACTATATGTACAGCTATATGCATCAGATTATTTGAAACATATTCTATACAACAGCATACATATCTTGTTGAAAGTGTTGCTCAGGTTGCAGCTTCTGCGATTGATGCAGACAGTGTTGATAAATATCTTACAAGCGGCAGTGATTATGAAAGTTACAAGGAAACTGAGAAGATACTAAAAAGTCTGATGGAATCTACTACAGACATTGAATATGTTTACGTATATAAAATTAAAGCAGATGGTTGTCATGTTGTGTTTGATCTTGACCCTAACGAAGAAACCAGGGCTAATATTGGTGAAGTAATATCCTTTGATCCATCTTTTATGGATTATGTACCTGATCTTCTTACAGGAAAAAGAATAGACCCAATAGTTTCTAATGACAGCTATGGATGGCTATTGTCGGCGTATGAGCCTGTATATGATTCAACAGGAGACTGCGTTTGCTATGCTGGTGCTGATATTTCCATGGATGGACTTAATTTATACAAATATGATTTCCTTATTAAAGTTATATGTATATATCTTGGCTTTATGATTTTGAATGTCGCACTTGCACTTTGGCTTGCAAAGTATCATATAGTTATGCCAATAAATGCAATGTCGCAGACGGCAGATGAGTTTGAGTATGATGATGAATTTTCAAGAAAGCTAAATGTTGAAAAATTATCGGCTCTTGATATTTGTACAGATGATGAAATTGAACGACTATACAGGGTATTTCTAAGAACTACAGAAGAAAGCACTCGTTATTTTGAAGAAAATAAAATTAAGCTTGAGAAAATAGATCTTATGCAAAGCAGTCTGGTAATGGTTCTTGCTGATATGGTTGAGAACAGAGATGGATCAACAGGAGCTCATGTACGTAAGACAGCAGCCTATGTTGGAATAATTGCCAGAAAAATGCGTGAGCTTGGTTATTATAAAGATAAGATGACCGATAAGTTCATACAGGATTCTATTAGGTCAGCACCTCTTCATGATATAGGAAAAATATCTGTTCCTGATGCTGTATTAAATAAACCTGGAAAGCTTGATGATGAAGAGTTTGCAATTATGAAAACGCACACTACAAATGGTAAAGATGTCATCAGTCAGGCTATCGAAACACTTCCTGATGCAGATTATCTTGAGGAAGCAAGAAACATGGCGGGATATCATCACGAAAAGTGGAATGGGACTGGTTATCCTGAAGGACTTGCTGGAGAAGATATACCTTTATCAGCAAGAATTATGGCAGTTGCAGATGTATTTGATGCACTTGTATCAAAAAGATGTTATAAAGACTCTTTTTCATACGAAAAGGCTTTTGGAATAATAGAGAAAGATGCAGGCGTTCATTTTGATCCACTTGTTGCCGATGCTTTTCTTAAATCCAAAGATGAGGTTATAGAAATAGCTGATCGCTTTGCTGAAAAGCAAAGCTAGATAACCTGGCTGCATTAGTATACAGGTAAGGAGTGTTTATGGGACAGCATAAAAGAATACATATTTTTATTATCGGAGTATTAAACATTCTATGTTTAACTTATATAATCGTAAGTATAGTTCAGGAGTGGGAGTTATGGGTACCACCCCTTATGATTATAGGAGTTATAGGATTGTGGTTGATGCATATAGGTCAACTTGGAGATGAAAGAAATCGAGAGATTTTTTATCTCCTGTATGCTATGCTCATTACATTCTTTCATGGGGTTCATGATGACAGCTTTTTTGATATATCTGTGATTTCTATTCTTATGCTCATTGTTTTTTCTATGTTAAATCACATTTTGTATCTGAATATCTTATTGGTAGAATTTTTTATTCTTGCTATTATCCAGTTAGTAATGGTAATAATTCAATATAATGATACATATTATTCTCTTAATACAGTAAGAATAGCCCTGCACATAATGGCAGAACTTTGTGTGTATCTTGCATGTAGCATGCTTATTTCTAATAATAGTGAAAAAGAGCGTGTATTAGGTGAAAGAGAAAAGGAGATAGATACTTATGCCAAAGATACAGAAGATTTTCTTACTAACATTTCTCATGAACTTAGAACACCAGTTAATGTTGTAAATGGAATGTCTACTTTGATCTTAAAAAATGAAGTGACACCTCAGGTTAAGTCAATTTATGATGCTGGTCTAAGATTATCCAGACAAATAGAAGATATACAGGATTATACAGAAATAAAAAGAGGTGACCTGATTCTTGAAGAAGAGCAATATATCATAACCTCTATGGTAAATGATCTTCTTACAAGCTTTCGGATGAGTGATAATGCAAATAATCTTGAACTTGTTGTAGATCTTGATCCAAATGTTCCAACGGTGATGATTGGTGATATCAGAAAGATTCATAAGATGCTTAGGCATCTTCTTGATAATGCCATGAAATTTACCAGGAAAGGCGGAATATATGTCAAGATTGCCGGGATTAAGAGAGAATATGGAATAAATCTTGAAATCGAAGTAACTGATACTGGTATAGGAATGACAAGAAAAGAGAAGTCCAATGTATCCAAAGGATTATATCAGGCAAATAAAAAAAGAGACAGAAGTACAGGTGGCATAGGTCTTGGGTTAAGTATAGTCTATGGGTTTATTCATGAAATGGAAGGCTTTGCATTGGTAGAAAGTGCTAAGGGTAGTGGAACAACTGTTAGGATCAGTATTCCTCAAAAAGTTGTAGATGCAACTCCATGCTTATCAATAGATACTAACCTTGTAAGGAATATTATTTTTTATGTTAAAGCTGAGAAATTTGATGTTCCGGAGGTGAGAGATTTTTATAGCAAGATGGCTATGCATATTGCAGCAGGTCTGAGGCTTAATTTGTATTCAGCATCAGATACCAACGAAATAGAAGAAATAATGGACAAGATAGAGGTATCACATATATTTATGGGAGTTGAGGAATATTCAGCAAACGCTGAATATTTTGATGAAATTACAGGTCTTGGAATTGTTGTTGTAGTATCTGCTAATCCTGATTTTGTAAAGCCTGTAAATAGCAGGATTGTTGTGATGCAAAAACCATTATATGGCTATCCAATCGCCAAAATTCTTAATGATGGCAATAAAGCTTATATCTATGAGGAAGAAACAAGTCTAAGTCTGGAAAATTTACATGTGCTAATTGTAGATGATGAGCCAATGAATCTTGTTGTTGCTTCAGGTCTTTTTAATGAATATGGAATGATTACTGATACGGCTGAAAGTGGATTAAGTGCAATAAAGAAATTTGCTGAGAATGATTATGACATAATATTTATGGATCATATGATGCCTGAAATGGATGGCGTCGAAGCTATGAAACGTCTTAGACTGATTGCCAGAGATAAAGGCGTATCTATTAATGTTATAGCATTAACAGCTAATGCGGTCAGTGGAGCAAGAGAAATGTTTATGCGGGAAGGCTTTGATGGCTTTATAAGTAAACCAATTGATATAACAGAGTTTGAACGGGTAATGAAGAAAGTTTTGCCAAAAACAGTAGCACAGTCTGCAGGAGGTAAATTATGAAAAGTATTCTCAGTAAAATAAAAAGCAGACTTTATACTGAATCAGACTTTTTTGATGTTAATAATATTATGTTTATGTCTGTAGGCGGAGAACTGTCATTAATCGTAGGATTGGTGTTTGACATTATAATCAGGGAACATATCGTAGAAATTGCTTTACTTGCAGGTATGGCTGCTATACTCCCTATAATGACGATGTTATGTGTTTTTTATAATAAAGTTTTTATGTTTGGAAGAGTTCAGGTTATTATACTGGCTTATGTCGTAGTTCCGATTACTTTCTTTTTTGGAGGAGGTCCAAAAGGCGGGGGTATTTTCTGGATTGGATTCACTTATATGTATATAGGTGTTATTTTGGCAGGGGCATGGCGCCAGATAATGATGTTTGTTTTTACTCTGGTTGTATTTTTGGAATATGCGGTTTATTTATTTAAACCTGAGTGGATATATCAGCATAATGATATGCAAATGGAGATAGATTCTGCTGTTGGAGCATTAATGGTTGGAATATTGATTTATGCTACGCTGGTGCTCCAAAAGAGAATGTTCGACTTTGAGTATACAAAGGTTCAGGAAAAAACCAAAAATGTAGAGGAACTTAATTATAAGCAGAACAGATTTTTTTCCAGTATGAGCCATGAAATTCGTACACCTATTAATTCTATACTTGGATTAAATGAACTTATTTTACGAAACTCTGATGCATCCACTGAAATTAAAAAGAATGCAGCTAATATTCAGGGCGCAGGACGAATGCTTCTTACACTTGTAAATGACATTCTTGATCTTAGTAAGATTGAAGCAGGAAAAATGGAAATTGTACCTGTTAACTATTCTCTTAGCGATATGATCTCAGAAATTGTAAATATGGTATGGCTTCGTGCTGAACAAAAGGGTCTGAAATTTACAGTTGATATTGATCCTTCATTACCGGCTGAGCTTTTTGGTGATGAAGTCAGGGTTAAGCAGATACTTATAAATATATTAAATAATGCAGTTAAATATACACAGGAAGGTTCAGTGAGTTTGCATATTGAATGCAATGAAATAAGAGATGGCAAGGTATATATTGTTTTTTCAATAACCGATACCGGAATGGGAATAAAACAGGAATCTTTGCCTCATCTTTTTGATGCATTTCAAAGAGTTGATGAAGAAAAAAATCGTCATATAGAAGGCACAGGACTGGGATTGTCAATTGTAAAACAGCTTGTGGATCTTATGAACGGAGAGATAAAGGTGAACAGTGTTTATACACAAGGTTCAACATTTTCAATATATTTGTGGCAGGGAATCAGTAACGATGAATTACTTGGTACAGTTAATATCAAAAATTATGAATACAGTGAGAAAACACAAAATTATAAACCGGGATTTATAGCGAAGAATGCAAGGATTCTGATAGTAGATGATAATGAAATGAATTTGGAAGTAGAAAAACAGCTTCTTACAGACACAAAAATGAAGGTTGATCTTGCATTAAGTGGCGAAGAGGCTTTGGAAATGACGCTTTCTAATAGATATGATGTTATTCTGATGGATCACCTTATGCCTGAAATGGATGGAATTGAATGCCTTGGACGGATAAGGAGACAGACTGGTGGCTTTAATAAGCAGACGCCTATTATTGCGCTTACGGCTAATGCAGGAAGTGAAAACAGAGAATTATATGCACGTAGTGGATTTGATGATTACCTTGTTAAACCAGTGAGTGGATTTCAATTAGAAGAACTTCTTGTAAAACATCTTCCTGAAGAAAAGGTTGTTTTAACAGAGAATGGAGATGCTTTAATACACGAAATGAATACTGCCAGTGGCTATAGCAGAAAGATGCCTGTACTTATAGCTACGAGTTCTATGTGTGATATTCCATTAGAGGTTCTTAAGAATATTCAAATTGATATCATTCCTTTTTCTGTCAATATGGATGGAAAAACATTCTGGGATGGAATTGAAGCAGGAAGTGATGAGCTGGTACATTATTTAAAAGAGAATACCAGGAAATTGGATTCGGAACCGCCAACGGTTGAAGCGTTTGAAAGCTTTTTTGCAGAAGGATTAAAAAGAGCTCATCATATTATATACATTTCAATCACAACCAGTATGAGTAAAGAATATGAAAGAGCAAGTGAAGCGGCAAAAACATTTGATAATGTATCTGTTGTCAATTCGGGCTTTATATCAAGTTCAACGGGAATCATGGTTCTTTCGGCCTATCAGATGGCAAAAAGAAATGTACAGCCTGCAAGGATTGTTGAAGAACTTGAAAATTTCAAAAAGCAATTGCATTGCAGCTTTATTGTTGCAGATACACAATATTTGATGCGTAGAGAATATATTTCAAACATTATGCATACAATATTAAGCAACCTTTCTCTAAGAGTTTATCTAAAAATTAAAAGGAATAAATTTGGTCTTGGGGGAATTATTTTTGGTAATCAGAGAAAATGTTATAAAACATATATAAAGCATGCCCTTTCTTTGAATAAAGAGCCTGATAATGATATTCTCTTTATTACATATGTCGATATTCCTGAGGATACACTTTTATGGATTGAAGAGAAAGTCAGAAAACGTTTTAATTTTAATCATATTATTTTTCATAAAGCATCTGCAGCCATATCATTGAACTGTGGTCCGGGATCATTTGGCCTTTTATATATGGATAAGGGCAATTACTCATATAATTTAAGTTCTTTTTTTGAATTATTGAATGAAGATGGGGATTCTCTTGAAGATGAAATGGTTCATGAAGAAAATGAAAAGAAAGATAATAATGTAATACATGATATTAAAACTATTACTGATTCTAATGTAAAAAATAATGAAATACCATGGTATGATAGTATAGAAGGAATTAATGGTGATGCTGCCATAAAAAACAGTGGTTCTGAAGAAGCTTTTAGAACTGTATTGAAAATATTTTATGATTCAATTAGTCAAAAGGCAGATGACATAGAGATGTATTACCAAAATCAGGATTGGGATAATTATACTATCAAAGTTCATGCTCTAAAAAGCTCGGCTAAACTCATTGGAGCTTTGGAACTTTCAGAGAAGGCAGAAAAACTTGAGAATGCGGGAAAGAAAGGAAGCTTTGATTATATAATTGAAAACAATGCTGACATGATGAAGGATTTATTGAATTACCATGATATTTTGTGTGATTTAATAGAGGATAATGTAGAAAAATCAAATCCTGATAAGCCTGTTGCGGATAAAGAGCTTATGGATTCTGCTTATGAAGCTATTGTAGGGGCAGCAAAGGAAATGGATTGCGATATGCTTGAGCAGGTATTTGATGAGCTAAAGGATTATTCTATTCCTGATTCAGATAAAGAAAGATTTAATTCTATAAAGAAAGCTTCTGAGAACTTTGATTATGAGGGAATTTTAAAGTTACTTTCGGAAACGTGAGGTTAGTGGATGAATGTATTTACGTTAAAAAATATTGCTATTTTTGTTTATCAAAACAGTATAATTGTTAGAGGAATTGAAAAAAGGCTGATAAGTGAGGGGTATCATGTGGATTTGATAGTTGATGATGTTGACCGTATTAATATGTGTGCATCATCTACAAAGCTTTTTATTCTATATCTGTCAAACGATATTCTGGAATCTAAGGTAAAAAAAATAAAGCTCACTCAGATCTGTGATGTAGCGCTTACTTCAGATGTGAAAATGATTGTAATCGGTGAGATGACATATTATGCAAATATGATACGTAATATACCTGAATTGAATAACTTTGAATGGATGAACAGACCAGTAGATCTTGATGTTTTGTGTAATAATGTTGGGAGTATAATGAGTCCGCAACCTACTACTAAGAAAAGCCATAGGATACTTATTGTGGACGATGACCCTTCTTATGCACGTATGGTAAGGGAATGGCTTAAGGAAACTTATCAGGTGGACATTGTGACTAATGGAATGCAAGCGATTTCTTTTTTGCTGAAAAATAAGATTGATCTTATTCTTCTGGATTATGAAATGCCAGTTGTGGATGGACCTCAGGTTTTACAGATGCTTAGATCTGATCCTACGACAAAGGACATTCCTGTATTTTTTCTTACCGGTGTTGATTCCAAAGAAGGAGTGACACGTGTAATGAGTTTAAAACCCGATGGATATATTTTGAAATCTACATCCAAAGAAAAAATACTTAATTATCTAAACAAAAAGCTGGCAGTTAGTCTTATCTAAATAAACTGTATTAATTGGATCTGAATTGCTTTGCGACAAGAGTAGTATAAGAAGGCCAGATATTTTTTGAAATAATGTAAAGTATAATCTAAAGTGTCTTTTAAAGCATGCAATAAATGCAAGAAAGGACACTTTTTCTTTTTTTATACGACCTTATAAATGGGACCTGAATCTGATAAAGTATTAGTAGAAATTATTCAAGCATAAAATAACAAATGACCTGTTTGTATTTGAAATCTTGGATAACATTTAGGGAAAATAATTTTATAAAAAGAAAGAAGGGCAATATGAAGGTATTAGACGCAAAATTTGTACAGGATTATATGAGAATGGCAGACGATGGTTTTCAGATGGGATGGCATGAAAGAAATGGTGGAAACCTTACATATCGTATAAAGGCAGAGGAGATAGAATCTGTTAAAGATAATCTTACAGAAACAGATAACTGGGTTGAAATTGGAACAGAAGTTCCTGGTCTTGCAGGAGAATTTTTCCTTACAACAGGTTCAGGAAGATTTTTCAGAAATGTAGTTATCGATCCTGAGACAAGTATTGGAATTATAGAAGTTAGTGCTGATGGAACAAAATATCGTACACTTTGGGGACTTAAAGACAGTAAGCCAACAAGTGAGCTTCCTTCACATCTTATGAATCATGAAGTTAAAAAGAGAGTTACAAATGGTAAGCACAGAGTTATTTATCATGCACATACAACAAATGTTATAGCTCTTACATTTGTACTTCCTCTTAATGATGAAGTATTTACAAGAGAGCTTTGGGAAATGGCGACAGAGTGTCCAGTAGTATTCCCTGATGGAATTGGTGTTGTTGATTGGATGGTTCCAGGTGGAAGAGATATTGCTGTAGCAACAAGTAAGCTTATGGAGAAGTATGATGCAGCTATCTGGGCTCATCACGGAATGTTCTGTTCAGGTGAAGATTTTGACCTTACTTTTGGACTTATGCATACAATTGAGAAGTCAGCAGAGATCCTTGTTAAGGTTATGTCTATGACAAATGCAAAGCGTCAGACAATTGAGCCAGATCAGTTCAGAGATCTTGCTAAAGACTTTAAGGTTACACTTCCTGAGAAATTCCTTTATGAAAAAAAGGATAAGACATTTGGATTTGCAGACTTTAATTAAACTGGAGAATTGAGATGGGTAAATTTTATTTGGCGGTAGATATTGGTGCTTCAAGTGGAAGACATATTCTTGCTCATATTGAAAATGGCAAGATTGTTTTAGAGGAAGTTTACCGTTTCTATAATGGTATGGACGACAAAAACGGTCATAAGATTTGGGATACAACAAGACTTTTTAATGAAGTCGTAAACGGAATGAAAAAGTGCGCTGAACTTGGTAAGATACCTTATAGCATGGGAATTGATACCTGGGGGGTTGATTATGTCCTGCTTGATGCTGAAGGTAAACAGCTTGGCGATTGTATCGCATATAGAGATGACAGAACACAGGGAATTGATGAAGATGTATATAAAATAATCTCTGAAAAGGAACTCTATGCTGAGACAGGAATTCAGAAGGCTATTTTTAATACAATATATCAGTTAATGGCTTTGAAAAAAGAAAGTCCTGA
>JAILEJ010000200.1 GCA_024688095.1 Butyrivibrio sp. | reverse complement strand
CTGACCACCAACATTACTTCCAAGGAATTTCCAGGTTGTTCTTATAAGTGTCTGTGCTGTATTACCAAAGTCATAAAGACTTCCACCACAGTCTATTACCTTGGCAAGGTCTCCTGATTCACCTTTATTCTTACCAACAATACCACCTATATCTATTCCGTATCCTGCTGCTACTCCGTTATTTTCACAGTACTGAATTGTACTTCCTGCATGGTTTGCACCAACAATTCCTCCGATAAAGCTGTGTCCAAGTACATAGCATGCATTACTTACTGTTGCCGCTCCGCTTGCTGATATCTGTTTGTTTACGCCTTTCATGGAACCTGCTATTCCACCTACATAATCGTATCCAAGAATATATCCGCCGCTCTGAGTCTTACAGTCTGTAATATATCCTGATTCCATATATCCGCAGATGCCACCTACGAAGAATCCAAGACACTGTGACTTTATTGTATCTGAATCTGCTGCCTTAAGTTCTTTGGCCTTTGACTGAGTTGTTGTATGTGAGCTTTTTCCGATTGTTACATTGCAGCTGTATCCTGTTATTCCGCCAAAGAAATATCCATCTATTGCAGAAAACTCTGCATCATCTTCTTCTAGTGCATTTAGTGTTGCAGCATCTTTTTCATCTGTACTTGCATTTCCTGAAGGGTTCCAGTTTGCAAGAATAAGTCCCATATTGTGGGCATTAATTATCTGCATAGCTGAAGTAGTAAGTGTTGTGCTTCCAGAGGTCTTCATATAAGCATTTCCAACAATACCACCAGTGTACATGTTCCCCTGAATCTGTGCATAGTTTATAAGTGATTTAGTACTTACAGCACTAAACCATCCTGTTGCAGTTGAACTTGTAAGTGAAACATGAGTAGACTCTTCAACTCCAATACTTCCATAATTTCCGCCAGATTCTTCTGTCTTAAAATATCCTGCTATGCCGCCGATTCCAGCATATTTATATCCTGTAGTCGCATCTCCTCCGGCAATATTGTCTATTTTAAAAGATGTACTGTTTTTATCTTCTATAATTGCATTTACATAGCCATCTGTTAGTATATAATCAATTGTCTCTTCGACATCTATATCTATTATTCCGCAAAGAAGACCTACACCATACTCTCCATCTGCACTTACCTTTGAACTGTTGTAAGCCATTCCTGCATATACAGCACTATCCTCATCAATCTTTATTCCTTTGATGTTTCCAGTATCTGTTCCGCACAAAAGAGCTGCTGTATGAAGGTAAGATCCACTCGCATTTGATTTAATATTAGTTGCAATACTTGACCATCTAGAAGTTACATTGTCATAAATAGTCTGAAGCTCTGCTGCTGTTGTAGCATCAGAATCAGCCATTGCAGTTATGTAATCTGCAGACGCAAGCTGAGTTCCTATTGCACTTGCACCATAAACTGTTAAAAGTGTTGCCTCAGATAACTGCATTTCCTTAATTGTTCCGGCATTTTCCTTGAATACTGCAATCTGATCTACAGTGTACTGAGGTGATGCACTTGTATATATTTTTATACCTGATTCTTCTGTTAAAAGAAGACTGCTGTATGTCTTACCATTTCCATCAAGAACATAGTACTCTGGGAACTCTTCGATTGATGGGAAAGATGGATTTTTGGTAATCTTTACCGGTGTTGTATTTGTTATAGCTTTCATTCCGTATATGACAGATGAAGACCATTCTATATTATCAGTAAGCTGAATAACAGGACTGTTACTCGATGCATTTGATACTGATTCTGTTACTGAAGTTGCATATCTGATATTACTAAAATGTCTGTTCAGAGACACCTGCATTTTAGCTTCTGCTCCTGATGCTACAGCAGCATAAGGATTATAATTTGTTCTGCTGCTATTTGTTGCAAGAAGATCATTTTGTGTTTCAGTATTCTTTGTAGCACTTGATACATATTCCAGTGCTGAGAGACTGTTTATTGTATCTTCATTTGCACCAACTGTTCCAACTACGAATATGTTTTCAGGCTTACATCCAAGAAGTCTTGTAATACTAAGACTATTTGCAACATCAAATCCAGAACTTGAAGAACTTACATCTTCAACATACTCTCTCATATAAGAGTCCATTACCGCATCCAGTGTAAGCTCAAAATTATGTCCGTTGTAGCTTACAAGGAAATTTGTATCCAGTGTCTTTCCATCTGAAGTTGTATTTATCACGCCTTTAGATGAAAGCTCAGTATTAACAGTATTTATGAGATAATCTCCAAGTTCCAATTCTGAACTTACATAACCTGAATAGACCTTGGTATTTGTACTACTTTGTTCCATGCTTGACTTTGCATCTTTGTAAACAAAAGAAATAGTAAATAGCTCATGGTCTGTATCCGCAATCTGTGTTCCTGTAGTCTTATCTTCTTCATAAAATACAAGCTTATATTCAGTATCAAGTTCATTGGATGAAGAGTTACTTCCAAATCTTACATTTAATGTCTCTTCATTATTTAAAGTAAGCTGTGAGAGCTTAAGCTTTACAGCATCAAGATGTGCCATATCTGCAAGAGATGATCCTGCATAACCTACAAGATATTCACTTCTTGCACTGGCCTGTCTTGCTGATTCACTTGTTATATAATAGGTTCCCTTTGAGTTATTAGTTCCACTTGATGCATATTCCACATTTGCCCAGCTGGAGTAAAAAACTCCAAAAACAGTCTTGGCTGTTACATCAAATTCGATAATATATCCACCATCAAGAACTACATCATCATATATATAGTCAGATAACATCTGCTCTATATCACTATCACTGTTTCTAGAACCTTTTTGGGAAATATAATATTTATAGTCATGAACTATTCCCTGCGCATCCGGCTTTAAGGCATCTGCAGGAAGATAGGTTGTATCCATGTAATAATGTGTTGTTCCATCATCAGCTGGAAGCATTTCTGCCTGAAGCTTTTCAAAATCTACATCTAAAGTTCCACGGGCGTCTGATTCTGCGAGCGCAGACTGAGCAGCAAGGAAGATTGTCCTTGCTGTTTCTTCGTTTTGAATATATTCAGAATGATCGTGCCAGGATAGAAGTCCCCATGCACCAATACCAAGCAGTATACTCATTATTACCATTACTACAATAAGTTCAACCAATGTAAATCCGGCATTCTTATGTATCCTGCTATTTATCATATTTTTTATATTATCAGTTTTAAATTTTCTCATAACTACCTCCCATTTCCGTATGGCCGCAATTTCTTTTGTTTCTGCCATACCGGTTTATGGTTTGCCCCTCTTTTGTAATGATCATCTTGCATGATAAGGCTGTTAAATCCATTTATCCCCATAAGCTTAAGGGGATTTTTTATAGCACTTATAGGCGCTACTGTTCATAGCACCTACAAAATTTTCCTCTTAAGTTAATTCAACTATCCTACACATATATATATCGGCAAAAGCCGTATATCTCTTTATTATCATTCGTAGTATGCGACCCTTCTGAGCTCTTCCATGGTTGTTATTCCCTGCTCAAGAAGGTCAATACCAGACTGTTTCAAGGTCTTCATTCCCTGTACTTCAACTGCATATTTTTTGATATCTGCTGTTGAAGCTTTGGAGGTTATAAGTTCTCTGATATGCTGGTCAATTTCAAGCATTTCATGAATGGCAATTCGTCCTACATAACCTGTTCCATTACATTTGGTGCATCCCTTACCATATTTGATATGGGGAATTTTCTTTCCCACAAATGCAACATCAGATTCTGTCATTTCATATTCTGCTGCGCAGTTAGGGCATACCTTTCTCATAAGTCTTTGTGCAACAAGTCCTACAAGCGCACTGGAAATAAGATATGGTTCAAGTCCCATATCAACAAGTCTTATGATTGATGATGCGGCATCATTTGTATGAAGTGTCGATAGTACAAGGTGTCCTGTGATAGCCGCACGGACTGAAATAGATGCGGTTTCATTATCTCTGGTCTCACCTACCATGATGATATCAGGGTCCTGACGAAGAAGTGCTCTAAGGCCAACTTCAAAGGTAAGTCCAGCCTGTGTGTTTACCTGCATCTGATTTAGCTTTGGTACATTTTTTTCGACAGGGTCTTCAATTGTAGATATATTTACAGGTCTCTTTGTAAGCTCTGCCAGTGCCATATAAAGAGTTGTTGACTTACCCGAACCTGTTGGTCCTGTCAGGTATATGATTCCATTTGGTGAGCGAAGCATTCTTGTAAACTTCTCATAGTTTTCATCTGTCATACCAAAGTGATCTTCATGGTCAATCTTGGCATTACTTGCAAGAAGTCTCATAACTGTTTTTTCACCAAAGGTTGTTGGTATTGTTGATACACGGACGTTTACTATCTGTTCTCTCAGCTTGATTCTAAAGTGTCCGTCCTGTGGTATTCTGTGTTCTGCAATATCAAGGTCTGACATGATCTTGATACGTGCAGTTAGTGATGCATGAATGCTCTTCTGGACTTTGACATATTCCATCATCGCACCATCAAAACGCATTCTTATAACTGTATCTTTTTCCTGTGGTTCTATATGTATATCGGAAGCATTATCGGTGTATGCCTTATCCAAAAGGCTGTTTACAAGATTGATGATAGGCGTATCATCCGCTCCTGCCTCTGAATCGATGATAAGCTCGTCAATCTCTGTATTTCCTTCACCTTCCTGATTGGCTCTGCTTGCTGCCCTTTTGGCCTGTACATCTGAATAGTAATATCTTATGGCATCCTGTAGTGGCTCTTTTTCTGCAAGCATAAGTCGTACATTTCGTCCGGTTGTCTGCCTGATGTCTTCTATTCCATAGAGGTTTAGAGGATCATTTACTACAAGTCCTACTGTATCTCCTTCAATACTTACAGGAAGCATAACGTGCTGTTCTGCCATCTGCTGTGGGATTAGTGCAACTGCCTGTACATCTACGTTCATCATTGCAACGTCAACAAGCTCTGTATTAAGTCTTGTTCCTAGGGCTCCAAGTAGCTGCTTTTCGGTGATTATTCCCTGGGATATTAAGATCTGTCCCATTCGTTCGCCTCTGTGTTCTTTCTGATATGCAAGAACATCCATAAGCTGCTGTTGTGTTATAACGCCCTGCTCTACAAGTACGTCTCCAAGTCTGACATTTTTTATTGAACTAATATCCATATATATCCCCATTTCTATGCAGATAACGCATTTCTAGTATTATTACTTAAGTCCTGTCATAAATAACTGTAATGTAAGCTGCAGCTGCTGATTTTCGCTTTCCTGAAGTTCAATTTCTCCATCTTCATTTTGAACTGCTTCTTTTCCAACTGCTTCCCATTTGCAGGATACTACTCTTGTTGAAGGTCTAAGACCGTCAATATCATCAAGCATCTTTGTAATGTTTTCGTCTGTACCCTGAACTTTCATTGATACTGTAACTGCATATATTCCAGATGCTGTTGTATCTGTAACTTCTGTATTTGTAATACTTGCAATACTTTCTGTTCCTGAATTTTCAGAGCTTTCTGTTTCTGCAGTCTCTTCAGTTTCTTCACTTTCAAGTTCTGTTGTAATTTCAGTTTCCTGTTCTGTTTCTGCCTCTTCTGTTACTATTCCTGCTGCTTTTTTGCCAGCTTCGGAGTTAACATATGGCTCCATTACAACTGTATCTGTAGGCATTGATATAACCATGTCTTTGGCCATAAGTCCCTTGCCAAGCATGTAATTCGTAAGAAGTTCATCTATCTGGGCACTGTACATTGGCTCATAATAATCTGACTGAAGCTCCTGTATTTCTGTCTGAAGGTTTGCATCTATCTCCTGAAGACCAGGAAGCATGGCACATTTTTCATCAAGTATCTGCTTTGTTTCTTCAGCGGCGGCAATATCTTCATCTTTTTCCTTCATTGAAATATATAAAGGTCTTATTGCAAGCAGTATAAATATTGCCAGAATTACTACAATTCCCAGCCTGTATAGTAGTTTTTTATCTCTTTCAGTCATATCCATCTGAATCTGCATAATTTTTGTCTCCTTTTATTTGCCTGCATTTTCGGACAGTGAACAAACCATGTTGATAGTCCAGTCTTCTGTAGTCTGATTGTAGGTATATCCTGTGTAATTTACATATTCAAAAATATCTTCCTTATTTAGAAGATCTATAAATGTACTTGTTGATTCAACATCTGCCGCAGTTGCCTGGATTGAAAGAATTCCTGACTCTGCGTCATAGCCTGTAAATTTAACTTCTGCAAGGTTGATTGCTGTTCTTTCTATCAGGTTTCTTACTTCTGATTTTAGTGCCGGATAAGACTGCACATCACTTGTAAGCAGTTCAAGAGATTTCTTTTGCTGTGTAAGTTCTTTTACAGTTACAACTTCTTTGTCATATTCTGATGCATTTGTAAGTATTGTGACATCTGTATTGTGGGCATTTAGCTCACTAAGATATGTTCCCTTATTATAGTTGACCACAAACAGTCCTATTGTTATTGCAAGCATTACCAGTGACACTACAAGGTAAGGGAGCGCCAGCTTTGTATTCTTTGCATTCTGCTGGGACTTTGGAGATACCATTATCGCTCTATCAAGTATATCTGCATGATTCTTTGGGCTTAAAAGTCCTGCTATTGGAAATGCCATTTCTCTGAATATGCTATCTCCGCCAGATACTTTTACTTTGGCAGGTGCAACAAGCTCTGTACAGCTAATGTCTCCAATATGAAGTCCAGGTATTGCCTGCTGAACAATTTCAACTTCTTCCGGTTCAAATCTTGAGAGCATTATGCTTTGTATATGGCCTTCAATGTTTTCAGATCTTGCGAACTGATTAAGTCTGCTGACAACTCCGGCAATTTCTATGCCAAATTCCATTGTTCCTCTATGCGCAAATACACGTGTTGCACTTGAGTAATAGTACTTTCCATTCAGGAAAAAAATTGTTGTAAGCATTACATCATCAATCATCATTATGATCGATATTTCTGGTGCAAGTATGTTGGTATCTTCTACAAGATCAACCATTTTTCCTACTGCACTTGATATTCCTGAAAGGCTTACCCCCGCCTCTGCAAAGATCTGTACAAAGGTCATTATGTAATCGTAGGTTGACATCTCTGCAAATATTCTTGAGGTCTTTGCTGCTTTATCATTTCCAAGCTCTGTATAGCCAACTATCGGGTTTTCCTGTCTGTCTGACTCAGTAAATTCATGCTCAAGGAGTGTCAGCATCTTCTTTCTGTTAAGCATCGGGCAGTTTGTAACTCGTCCAATAATCTGTGAGCTGTTTATGATAAGATGAACATTTTTCTTTGGAAGTTTTTCTTTTTCCCAGAAATCTTTTATGGCATCTGTAAGGAGCTGGACATCTGTAACTGTTCCGTTCAGGTAGCTTCCTTCCGGCGTCTCATAACTGTAAAAGCCGTTTGCTCTTACACCATTTGCATTGCCGGTTCCAAGTACTGCCTGTATTTCTTTGTTGGAGATATAAACTGTTAATCCCATAATGTAAACTCCTTACGCAATTTATATAATACTGATGCTTTTCTATTTAACTTATATGTTTTTAATAATCAATTTTTAATCTTTAAAATCTATATTCTAATTACAAGTCGCTTCCGCCAATTGTGTTGTAGGATGAGTAAACCGGAACAATAACTGAAAGCATGATAAATCCTACTATTACTGCCATTATTACGATGATTACCGGCTCAAGGAAGGTTACCATTCTCTGAGTTGCCTGCTCTGCTTCGAAATCCAGGTTGTCTGCAATTGATATAAGCATGCTGTCGAGCTGTCCTGTCTCTTCACCAACTTTTATGGATGCAGCAAGCTTTTTTACAAAGCCATCTATCTGCTCAAGGGAAGTACTCATTGGCTCACCGGCTTTAACAGAATCAATAACTCCTGCAAACTGGCTTTCTATATAATCATTTCGAATTGTATCTCTCGCAATTTCAAGTGCTGTTATAATTGAGATTCCCGATGAATAAAGAGAACTGAGTGTCCTTGCAAATCGTGCTGTGTAAATGGTCTTCAAAAGGGGACCAAAAACAGGGATATGTACTTTTAGTTTGTCATAATAGAACTTTACTTTATTTATCTTGAGAGCAAATCTGAATATAAGCCACAAAACAATCACTATGGCTATAAGCACATACCATCTCGTTGTAACAAAATCTGTTATTGCAAGCATTACTACAGTTGGAAGCGGAAGTGTCTCCATCTGTGAAAAGAGATCTTCGAACTGTGGTATTACATATCCAAA
>JAILEJ010000257.1 GCA_024688095.1 Butyrivibrio sp. | reverse complement strand
CAGTCTTTCTTTAAAAGTTCATCCTGTAATCTCTTAAGATTAACCTTGTGGCCTACCTTTATTGCCTGAGGTCCTGTTATAAAGTCAACAGCCTCTTTTATAACCTTACTCTTTTTATAATATTCTTTGGACTTATAATCAGCCTTCTTATAATGATTAATTACTTCATCTGACTTAATACCAAAGATATAAATATTGTCATCACCTACAAAGTCATGAATCTCAACATTTGCTCCATCATCTGTACCAAGTGTAACGGCACCGTTAAGCATAAATTTCATGTTACTTGTACCAGAAGCTTCCTTGGATGCAAGTGAAATCTGTTCTGAAACATCACATGCAGGAATAAGCTTTTCAGCATAGCTTACATTGTAATTTTCTACCATTACAACCTTCATATATTTATTTACATCAGGATCATTATTAACAATTTCCTGAAGTACAAGAAGAAGATGAATGATATCCTTTGCAATAACATAAGCAGGAGCTGCCTTTGCGCCAAAGATAAATGTAAGTGGTCTTGAAGGCTTCTTTCCACCCTTGATTTCAAGATATTTATGAATTATATAAAGTGCATTCATCTGCTGTCTCTTATATTCATGAAGTCTCTTTACCTGAATATCAAATATTGAATCAGGATCAACTTCAACGCCTTCTTTTTCCTTTAGATAAGCTGCAAGTTCAACCTTCTTTTGTTTCTTTATACCATCAATCTTATTAAGTACTTCTTCATCGTCCTTAAACTCAAGAAGTTTTTCAAGTTTATCTGCATCCTTTTTATACCCATCTCCAATTGTCTCTGAGAGGAAATCTGCAAGTGGATGGTTACATGACAGAAGCCATCTACGGAAAGTTATACCATTTGTCTTATTATTAAACTTCTCCGGATAAATCTTGTAGAAGTCATTAAGCTCTGTATCCTTAAGGATATCAGTATGAATGGCAGCAACACCATTTATTGAGAATCCATAGTGAATATCAATAAATGCCATGTGTACTTTATTATCTTTATCAATAATATGAACGCTTTCGTTCTTAAACTTTGCTTTTACTCTCTTATCGAGCTCTTTGATGTATGGAACAAGCTGCGGCACTACCTTCTCAAGATACTCAAGAGGCCATGTCTCAAGCGCTTCAGCAAGAATAGTATGATTTGTATACGCACATGTCTTTGAAACAACATCAATTGCCTCATCCATGCTAAATGCCTTATCCTCAACAAGAATCCTGATAAGTTCAGGAATGATCATGGTAGGATGTGTATCATTTATCTGGATAACAGCATGATCATAAAGTTTTCTAAGATCGTACTGACGCTCCTTTTGCTCATGAAGAATAAGCTGAGCAGCATTACTTACAAGGAAATATTCCTGATATATTCTAAGGAGATTTCCTTCCTTGTCAGAATCATCCGGATAAAGGAAAAGTGTAAGATTCTTATCTGTTTTGGTCTTATCAAAATCGATTCCCTTCTTAACAAGACTTTCATCAATTGTATCTATGTCAAAAAGACGAAGCTTATTGATACCACTGTCATATCCAACGATATTCATATTGTAAAGCTTTGAAGTCACCTTCTCATCGCCAAAGCTTACATCATACTTTGTATCTGTATCTTCAAGCCATGATTCCTTTTCAATCCAGTCATTCTTCTCAGCAGTCTGAAGATGATCCTTAAATACCTGCTTAAAAAGACCAAAATGATAATTAAGTCCGATTCCTTCACCTGCATATCCAAGTGTTGTGATGGAATCAAGGAAGCAGGCAGCAAGTCTTCCAAGTCCGCCATTACCAAGTGATGGTTCTGGTTCAACCTCTTCTATTTTCGAAAGTTCTTTTCCATTCTTTTCAAGGATGCGCTTAACATCATCATACACACGAAGATTAATGAGGTTATTTGAAAGAAGCTTACCAATAAGAAACTCCATTGAAATATAGTAAATCTTCTTTTCTCCATTATATATTTCTGAAACATTGATAAGCTTTGTTACTACAGAAAGAAGTACATAATAAGCCTCTGCATCTGTACATTCCTTAAGACTCTTTCCATACTTTTCCTGCGCAGCATTTTCAATCTGTTCTTCAAGATTGAGAACTAAAACATCTCTCTGCATGTTTGTGTGCTTTGACATTTTGACACCTCCATTTTGGAATTCATTAAAATTAATGTTTTTACTATCTTTTATCCTTTTCTCGGATTATTTAACATCAGTTTTTTTCTTTAGGAAAACGTTTTCTTCTCCATGAATTAAGATTAACATAAGAAAACGTTTTCTGCAAGTAAAATTAATATATTTTTTAATTACTGATAATAAACTTCAGATATCTTCAGACATAAAAGTTATTTAATATCAGCATATAATATCTTCATACTTCATCCTTACAAGAGTATGAGGAAGTACAACCTGTTGTCCTACTCCTCCGTTAAAAAGTCTGTTTAACTCTTCCATTGCAGATGCTGAAACATTTGCAAAGTCCTGTCTTACCGTATTCATTTGCTTTCCAACATATCCCATAAGGATTATGCCGTCAAAACCGCATACTGGTCTGAATATATCCATTTCAATAAGAGCTTTCATCGCACCTATTGCCATAAGATCTGAAGCGCACACTACCGCTCCCTTGTTCTTTGCATATTTCATTGTAAGATTTCTTGCCTTAAGCTCAGAAAACTCACCATTTTTGACAAGAAGCTTTATGCCTTTATCTTCTGCAAGTCTGCGCATTCCTTTAAGACGCCACTCTGTAACATATCCATCATTCATTCCCGCAATATATAATATGCTTTTGCATTTATTCTCTGTAATGGTTTTATTTGCTACTTCATACTGAGCTTTCTCATGATCTATGCTTACTGAAGAAGTATTTTCATTTACCATGGGAGCATCTACAACTACAATCTTAAATCTTCCGCTGTCAATAAGCTTATGTATTACTTTATCTCCCTTTGTAAGGCCGTATATAATTATTCCGCTTATGCTCTGGGATGCAAAATAATTTGTCATTTCTTCAAGCGACATTCCATCCACCATTGATTCAAATATTGTTACTACATCAAGCTGAAGTTCCTGCGCTTTTCTTATTGCTCCTGATATATATTGCATATCAATTTCATCTATAGCCTGAGTCTTAATATTTAATTTGACTAGAAGTGCCACTCTTCCGGCTTTTTTGGAAGAAAGTGTTGCAGCTACAGCGTTTGGTACAAAGCCAAGTCTGTCCACTACTTCATATACTTTTTTCTTAGTATCTGCACTAACATTTGGATAATTATTGAGCACCTTTGAAACAGTTGAAATCGCTACTCCTGCTTCTTTTGCCACATCTTTTATAGAAACCATATAAGACTCACCTGATCCTTGATATTATTTGGAAATCGTTTTCCTTAATTTTATACTTTTATACACGCACTGTCTATTAAATTTTTCTAAAGAAAAGAAGTAGATAAATAAAAAAACTGCAAAGCAGTATTTTACCTGCTTTGCAATATATTTATAGGATTATGAAATACAAGACATATAATAGCTGTAAATAGTCCTGTAAGTAGAATTTGAATAGTGAAGTCCATCTGTTGTAGAGTAGCCTACATTCTTAAGGTAACTATTACTGTCAATCCAGGTCACCCTTGAATCAAGTCCGGATTTAAGAGTCTGGTTAAAGGAATCAATTTCCTCATTCGTAACAGTAGTATCTTCAACAGGGTTTACAGATGCGTAATAAACTTTGATGCCAGCATCTGTCCACTCATCAATATATGAATTTATAAGCGAAATATATTTGTCCGCATTATAAAGGTCATTCACGCCAAAATTGATAATCAGCGATGTACCGGCTCCTGCATATTGTGATATCTGGCTAAGTGCAGTACTTGTAAACCAGCTATATCCTTCTCCGACCTTTGCTATATATGTATTTGATGTTCCACCTATAACGCTTCCCATCTGAACAGTCCTTGAATCACCCACGAAAACATATGGCATTCCGGAAAGTTCCTCTGAAAGATAATCACCAAGCATATATCCTGTCTCTCCATTATAACTTACGCAGTACCATCCATTATCAGTAATACCTGTAACTGACACTGCACTTCCATAGGAAACAGTACCAATCTTATCATAATCAGTTCCTGCACCCTCTCTGACATTAACTCTTTCAGTAGTATACATAGTAACAGTATTACTATACATTGAAACAGAATAATCAGTCTTTGGATCGACAATGCTATCAATGTCCATTATCTCATTTATTGAAACATCATTAGTTGCGCTGGCAATAATTTCAGAAGCACCTGATACAGTAGCACTGTTTGATGCTGCATCAATAGCCATAACATTTAAATTGTCGCCCGCATTATTAAAACATAGAAAAACAAGTACAAGCAAAAACACCATAATTGAAGTGTTACGGACAATTTTTTTACATTTTTGTTTCATTTTGTTACTCCTTGAGTAAAAACTCACAGTTAATATACATTATTAAATGGTTTAATGTCAACTTATATATACGTTTGCCGCACTTTATTATCAATTTTTCACCTTAATATAACTTAAAATTAATTTATTATTTATAACTTTGTCCTTTTCTGTCCATTTCTTATATAAATTTTTTCATTAATCCCTGATATATTATTTTTATTAATTTTATTTCTATTATTCTTTTCCGCTTTTCTTTATTTTTACATGTATTTATCTGATAATTTTTTCCAATTTACAACCTTATTCCATTTATAAACTGCTTTGTTCTCTCTTCCTTTGGATTGTCGATGACTTCCTGCGGTGAGCCCTGCTCTACGATAAAGCCATCATCCAT
>JAILEJ010000243.1 GCA_024688095.1 Butyrivibrio sp. | reverse complement strand
GGGTGCAGTAGAAGGTACATCATATAACGTATCTAATACAGCAGGATCATATTCATGGCAGGTTCTTGAGAACATCGTTGTAGAAGATGGTCAGATGACATTTACATTTGATTCATCAACAACAAGCCGTATGGGTGCTATTGTTATCAGACAGATCAGTTCATCAGAAACATCATCTGATGATGCTGAAACAGATGACAGCAAGGAAGACACTGGTTCAACAGGCAGCTCAGAAGATGCACAGAGTACAGAAACACCTTCAGAAGATACACAGAGTACAGAAACACCTTCAGAAGATGCAACAGAGGCAGAAGATGCATCAACAACAGATAGTACAGAGGCAGATAATACAAGTACTAATATTGAAGATGAACAGACACCTAAGTCAGACACAGTAGAGCAGGCACAGACAGTTGAGACAACAGAAACTGTTGCAGTTACAGGAGTTAAGCTCAATAAGAAGAAAAAGACAATAAGAGTTGGTCAGACTTTCCAGATTGAGACAACAGTTAATCCTACAAATGCAACAAACCAGGAAGTAACATATAAGACAAGTAATTCAAAGGTTGCAAAGGTTGATGCAAACGGTCTTGTAAAGGCTAAGAAGGTTGGTACAGCTACAATCACAGTTACCACAAAGGATGGCAGTTATTCAGCTAAATGTAAGATTACAGTAAAGAAAGCTATCAAGGTGACAAGTGTTAAGCTTAACAAGTCTTCAAAGAAAATCAAACTTGGAAAGACATATCAGCTTAAGGCAAAAGTAAAACCTACTAATGCAACAGTTAAGGATGTTACATGGAAAACAAGCAATTCCAAGATTGCAACTGTTGATTCAACAGGTAAAGTAACAGCTCTTAAGAAGGGTACAGCAACAATTACTGTTAAAACAAAAGACGGAAAACATATAGCAAAATGTAAGATAACAGTAAAATAATTTGTTTATGAACGGATTATAGACTTGTAAATAATATACAGACGACTATATAAAAACCTATTTCGTTCAGAACACGCTTGAGCTTCGATTTGGATGTAAGCATATTAAATTCAAAACAGCTGTAAGTATGATAAAGTACATCATACTTATAGCTGTTTTTTATTAAGTATGCGCATCCGAATAAGGGTTCTTCGCTGAAATAGGATTTTATATAGTCTATTACATTTAGTAGAAGAAGTAATAAGGTGCTTTATGAACATGGATTTTATGCAAAATTCTTTATTATTATGAATATATATTCACAAATTTGTATATCTTTTAGGGTTGCCTTATATAAAGGTTGTGTGATAAAATATCTTTCGCTAGCGTACAATTGTCCGCCATGCAAAAACGAATAATTCTTAAAGATAAATTCTCTGAAGTGATAACTTTTTTACGGTAAGGATTAGTTAAATATGGAAAATAACAATAATAATGATACTTATTATGTTATAAAGAAACAGGCGGTTCCGGAGGTTTTATTAAAGGTTGTTGAAGCCAAGAGACTTCTTGAATCCGGCAAGGTAAAAACTGTCAATGAAGCGGCCTTGCAGCTTGGAATAAGCCGCAGTTCTTTTTACAAATATAAGGATGATATTCATGAGTTCCACGATACGCTTCAGGGAACGACATTAACACTGACTTTTCAGATGAATGATGAGCTTGGACTGCTATCAGATGTTCTTAAGCTTATAGCTGATTCGGGGGCAAATATACTGACAATACATCAGTCAATTCCTCTTAATGGAGTTGCATCATTATCTATTAGTATACAGGTTCTGCCAACTACCGGAGATATTACAAGCATGGTGAGCAGACTTGAAGCAATGTCCGGTATACATAAAGTTCAGATAGCAGGTAGAAGCGCTGATATTTCCTGATTTGTTACAGACGGGATTTGATATGAAAATAATACATTTGGAGGATAGATATGGTTAAAATAGCAGTTTTAGGATATGGCACTGTAGGAAGTGGTGTTGTAAAGGTAATTGATGACAATCATGAAGAAGTAAAAAACAGTGCAGGAGAAGAGGTAGAGGTAAAATATATCCTTGACCTTAGAGATTTTCCTGGAGACAAGCACGAAGCTCAGGTTGTACATGATATAGAGGTTATCTTAAATGATCCTGAAATTAAGGTAATCTGTGAGACAATGGGTGGAATTGAACCTGCTTTTACTTTTGAAAAAAGAGCTCTCGAGAGTGGTAAGAGCGTATGTACTTCTAACAAAGAGCTTGTTGCTGCACATGGTCCTGAACTGGTTGAACTTGCTGCAAAGAACAATGTAAGCTATCTGTTTGAAGCAAGTGTTGGCGGCGGAATACCTGAGATAAGAGCACTTAATGATTCTCTTAAGCATGAGAAGATTGACTCTATTATGGGTATTTTGAATGGTACAACAAACTATATCCTCACTAAGATGGAAAAAGAAGGTGCAGGATTTGCAACTGTACTTAAGAGAGCTCAGGAAAAGGGATATGCAGAGAGAAATCCTGAAGCTGATATAGAAGGTTATGATGCATGTCGTAAGATTGCTATTCTTGCAAGCCTTATGAGCGGTGAATATGTTCATTATGAAGATATTTATACAGAAGGAATTACAAAGATTACTATAGAAGATTTTGAATATGCAGCAAAACTTGATATGACAATTAAGCTTCTTGGAATGTGTAAGAAAAATGATGACAGATTTTTTGCCATCGTTGCACCATTCCTTGTGCCAAAGGACAACATCCTTGCAAGTGTTAATAATGTATTTAATGCAATCACAGTACATGGAAATATGCTTGGTGATGTAATGTTCTATGGAAAGGGTGCTGGAAAGGAAGCAACAGCAAGTGCAGTTGTTGCAGACGTTGTAGATATCGTAAGACATATGGACAAGCATATCTGCATAAATATGAATGGAAAGAAAGCTCAGCTCACAGCTAAAGACAATGCGGTAAGACAGTTCCTTGTAAGGGTTTCTGCAAATGAAGCAGATGATGCAAAAGAATTATTTGGAACTAATATAACAGAGATTGAAAATAATCTTGGAGAGTTTGCATTTATAACAGATCTTATTTCCGAGAAGCATTTCGAGGAAAAGAAAAATACACTTAAGACAGTAAAGGGGTATATAAGAGTATTATGAAAAAGGTAGTAAAATTTGGTGGAAGCTCACTTGCAAGTGCTGAGCAGTTTGAAAAAGTTGGAGATATTATCAAGGCTGATCCAGACAGAGTATATGTTGTTCCTTCAGCTCCTGGAAAAAGAAATTCCAAGGATACAAAGGTTACAGACATGCTTTATGGATGCTACGATCTTGCAGAAAATGATAAGGACTTTTCAAAAGAACTTGCAGCAATAAAGGCAAGATATGATGAAATCATAAATGGACTTGGATTAAAGCTTTCTCTTAAGGATGAATTTAAGACTATTGAGAGCAATTTCAAGGCTAAGGCTGGAAAAGATTACGCTGCTTCAAGAGGTGAATATCTTAACGGTATTGTTATGGCCAACTACCTTGGTTATGAATTTATTGATTCTGCTACAGTAGTAGCATTTGATAAAAATGGTAATTTTGATTCAGAGAAGACCAACAAGCTTATGAGCAAAAAGCTTGAAAGAACACCACGAGCTGTTATTCCCGGTTTCTTTGGAGCATATCCTGACGGAAGCATTAAGACATTTTCAAGAGGTGGTTCTGATATAACAGGTTCTATCGTTTCAAGAGCCGTAAGAGCAGATGTATATGAGAACTGGACTGATGTATCAGGATTCCTTATTGCAGATCCAAGAATTATAACTCTCCCAGAGCAGATCGATACAATTACTTATACAGAGCTTCGAGAGCTTGCTTACATGGGTGCTTCCGTACTCCATGAGGATTCTATCTTCCCTGTAAGAAAGGAAGGAATTCCGATCAATATCAGAAATACAAATATGCCGGAAGATCCTGGTACATGGATTGTCGAATCTACAGCAAAGAAGTCAAAATATACTATCACAGGTATTGCTGGTAAAAAGGACTTCTGTTGTGTAAATATTCTTAAGGATCAGATGAATTCAGAGGTTGGATTTGTAAGAAGAGTCCTTCAGGCATTTGAAGATCAGAATATTTCTATTGAACATGTTCCTTCAGGAATTGATACAATGACTGTTTTTGTTCAGCAGGATGAGTTTATAGAAAAAGAGCAGAGCGTTGTAGCTGAAATTCATAAGCTTGCTCAGCCGGATCTTCTTGAGATTGAGTCAGACCTTGCACTTATCGCAGTTGTTGGTAGAGGAATGAAGTCAACAAGAGGTACAGCAGGAAGAATCTTCTCAGCACTTGCTCATGCAAATGTTAACGTAAGAATGATCGATCAGGGTTCTTCAGAGCTTAATATAATCATCGGCGTTGAGACAAGAGATTTTGAGAAAGCAATTAAAGCTATTTATGATATCTTCGTAACAACGCAGCTTTGATTATAAGATGAGAATTTAACCTGCTTGTAATTTATTTAGATAAGCGGGAGATTTAATAGTAAAAAGAGGTTAAAGACAATGATATAAGTCTTCAACCTCTTTTTGATTTTAAAAGTTATATAAATATGTATAAAGATTATTCTAGGTAATAGATTATTGTTTTAATCATTGCCAAGGATATAGTTGATATAATTCATGGCTTCTTCAGGTCTTTCTGTATTTACAACCATGCCGATAACACATTCTGTATTGTAATAAAGCATGTTATCTGTAATAACAGATGAATCTGTACATACAATTCCTACAGGAATAGGATCTTCAAGAACGCTTGCATCTGTTCCTGAAAAAACAATATCTGAATTAATGAAAGCTTCAAGTTCTTCATCAGTTGCATTTTCCATTTCCTCAAGCTTTTGTATATATGATTTGTCTACATAGAATACCTTATCTCCAAATGCAGCAAGCTCTTCTTCTGAATAATAATCTCTAAGGTCTGCAAGCATTTCATTTCTTGAATAGTAGCTGTACATATCGGTATCACCAACAAGAACATCAAGGTCGTGACTGGCCGTAAGTGCCATAAGCTTTTGCATATTTGACATTGTGTATTCGTCATAGGATTCTGTTGATACGCTAAAAGATGTATCGATTACGATTGAGTAATTTTCTGTGTCAAGGTCTGTGTGTGGCGTATAATCAGCAATAAGCTCGTCCTGTGTGCCTTGATAGGTACTGTTTAAATATACAACGTACAGTCCTTCTGGAAGTGTGCTTGTAATATCATGTATAAGCGCTGTGAGAAATATTATTACCAGAATTCCTCCAAGAACAAAATATTTGTAATAATCCCAAAAATACTGCAAATGAGCAACAAAACCCTTCCCTTTAAGTTTTTGCCACTGCTCATGTGGATTGTCATTGATTACATCTGAAGATGCCATACTAAATTCTCCTCCTTCATCATATCTGTCATTCTTTAGTTATATAGATGAAAATAAGTCTGCTCAGCCTTATTTTATAAAAAGAAAAATAAATAGATTTCTCTAAAAATTAATAATTAATCGATTAATATTTGATACTTTCTAGTGTAAAATAAAATTAGTGTTTAACATACAATTCTAATAGTATAAACATAGTTATATAAATATATGGTAAATATCCGGCTTACCAATTATTAATATTTTTTAAAGCCTCGCTCCAAAAAATGACGACATATTATATATTAGTTGTAAAATCGGTATTTAGCAATCATATAAATCTGAACATTTAATGAATTTTAAATCTTGAAACTTTGATTAAAGTAATATAAGATATTCGATAATATGTAATTCGGGAGAGTGATTAGACCATTCCGATACAAATCTATATGGAAGGATAAGTTGGCACTATGAATGACAATAACTATGTTGAATGTCTTGTAAAGGGGAAAGCCTCTGTTCTGATGAAGTTTCTTAAGATTCTGGCAATAATGCTGGCAGCCGCTTGTTTTCTTTTATCGATGATAAGCGCAAATCTGCTATTTATAATCTTGTTTGTAGTACTTGCTGTTGCAGCATATTTCGCTAATATGAATGCCGATATCGAATACGAATATTTATATTGTGATCACGAAATCAGCGTTGATAAGATTCTCAACAAGAGCAGAAGAAAAAATGTTGGTAAGTTTGAAACTGAGCGCATGGATATTCTTGCTCCTATAAAATCTTACCATCTGGATGAATACAAAAATAAAACCTTAAAAAATCTGGATTTTAGTACAGGTGAGGAGAAACAGCCTGATACTAGATTCGTGATGATATATGATGGGAGAGAAAAGATTGTTTTCGAACCAAATGAAGAAATGGTAGAAGCAATCAAAAATGTAGCACCAAGAAAAGTATTTAAGGATTAATTTTAAGGAGAGCAAAATGGGACAGATTATAGGCGAAGGCATAACTTTTGATGATGTGTTACTTGTACCTCAGTATTCACAGGTAATACCAAATCAGGTAGATGTAAGTACACATCTTACCAAGAAGATCAAATTGAACATACCTATGATGAGTGCAGGTATGGATACAGTTACAGAGAGTAAAATGGCTATAGCAATGGCCAGACAGGGTGGAATTGGTATCATTCACAAGAATATGTCAATTGAAGCTCAGGCAGAAGAGGTTGATAAGGTTAAGCGTTCAGAGAATGGTGTTATAACAGATCCATTTTCACTTAGTCCAGATCACACACTTGGCGACGCAGATGCACTTATGGCTAAGTTTAAGATTTCAGGTGTCCCAATTACTGAAGGTAAGAAGCTTGTTGGAATTATTACAAATCGTGATCTTAAGTTTGAGACAGATTATAATAAGAAGATCAGTGAAGTAATGACAAGTGAGAATCTTGTTACAGCTAAGGCTGGAATCACTCTTGAAGAAGCTAAGAAGATTCTTGCAAGCTCAAAGAAAGAAAAACTTCCAATAGTAGATGATGATTATAATCTTGTAGGTCTTATTACAATTAAAGATATTGAAAAGACTATTAAATATCCTAATGCAGCAAAGGATGCACAGGGAAGACTTCTTTGCGGTGCTGGTGTAGGTATTACAGCTAACTGCCTTGACAGAGTAGCAGCTCTTGTTGATGCAAAGGTTGACTGTATTGTTCTGGATTCTGCTCATGGACATTCAGAGAATGTACTTAAATGTATCAGAATGATTAAGGAGAAATATCCTGAACTTCAGATAATTGCAGGTAACGTTGCTACTGCAGATGCAACAAAGGCTCTTATTGAGGCTGGAGCAGATGCTGTAAAGGTTGGTATCGGACCTGGTTCTATCTGTACTACACGTGTAGTTGCAGGTATTGGTGTACCTCAGGTAACTGCAGTTATGGATTGTTATAGTGTAGCTAAGGAGTATGGGGTTCCGATCATTGCAGATGGCGGTATTAAATATTCAGGAGATATTACAAAGGCTATTGCTGCAGGTGGTAGCGTAGTAATGATGGGTTCAATGTTTGCTGGTTGTGATGAAGCACCTGGAGATTCAGAACTTTATCAGGGCAGAAAATATAAGGTATATCGTGGAATGGGTTCTATTGCGGCTATGGAAAATGGTTCAAAGGATCGTTATTTCCAGGAAGGTGCAAAGAAGCTCGTGCCTGAAGGCGTTGAAGGTCGTGTAGCTTATAAGGGAACTGTAGAAGATACAGTATTCCAGCTTATTGGTGGTCTTCGTAGTGGTATGGGATATTGTGGAGCACAGACTATCGATGAACTTAAGGAAAATGCTAAGTTTGTAAAGATAACATCAGCAGCTCTTCGTGAGAGTCATCCACATGATATTCACATTACTAAAGAGGCGCCAAACTACAGCGTTGATGATAACTAATTTTATACAAATGAATAGTCAGCTCCAGAGTATCTGGAGCTGACGCCTATATAAAACGATTTTCTAAGGGGATAATTGTGGCAGGTAACGTAACAGAAAGCTTAGTTTCTAATGGGCATGACAGTTTTTTTGATCATTATGGTCTGATGCTGGACAAAATTCAGAAGAGATTTTGCGATATGGCAGGCGTTTATGCATGCTGCCTAAATTCTGAAGGCGAAAGAATTACAGAATTTTCTGGACTTACAGCGGAAACAGAATTCATAAAACAGTATGTCACAGAGGAACGAATAAAAGGTATATATGATAGAGTAACTGAGAGCGAGCTTGAAGATCAGGCTGTTGAGTCAACAGATGTGCCTAATCTCAAACTTGCTGGTATTGCTGTCAAAGAAAACCAAAAAACTGCAATTGTCTGGATTGTATGTGGAATTATTACTGATATTGAATATGACACAGAACTTTATCCATATCCTCCTGTAAAGGATTTTCGTTATCGTGTTACAGAAAAACAGTTTTATCGGGCTCTTGACTTTATAAGAGATTTCACTCAGATTCTGGTCAAAATAGAAGATTCCCGTAATGAGGCTGCTCTTAATGTTGAAAAGAGTATGCTTGAACAGGAAGAAATCAGAAAATCTGTCCTTAGGGCAGAAACAACAACTGAAATAGTATCACTTCTCGATAGTGATGATTCAATAGAAGAAATCATGGCAGAAATCCTGGAAAAGGTTGCTACTTTTCTTGGTATAAGTCATGCTTTTGTCAGCCGTGTTCACGTTGAAGATACAATTATGGATATTGTAGTTCAGTGGCGTATTTCTGGTGAACGAATAATCTTTGATAAAACAATTGATATAGATAGATGCTGGTTCCTTAATTCCAGTAAAACATTAGCCGTTTCTTCTGACTCTAATATGAGTGCAGGCGAAAAGGAACAGCTTGATATGCTGGGGATGAAGGCTGTTGTTGCTATGCCTATTCAGATTAATGGTTCAATTGGCTTTTATGCAGCTTTTTCAGAAAACAGACATCAGCATATCTGGAGCATTGATGATATCAAATTTATCAATGATGCGGTTAGAATTTTGCAGAATATTATCGTTAAGAGAATTCAGCGCAATTCCATAGCAAGTTCTTTTGCATCGCTGGAAGCTATTCTTGATAATGTAGGAAGTTCCATATATGTAAGGGATACTAAGACTGGAGCGTTACTTTTTGCGAACAGAAGTCTTAGAAATAATTTTTCTAAAGAGCTTAGTGATGGAAGTCTTGAGCTGCTTTTTGAAAGTAGTATTCCATCAAGAAGTAAAAGTGGCAATTATGAAGTTTATCATGATTTGAGAGACAGATGGTATGAGCTTTTTTATACTCGTATTTCATGGGTAGATGGAAGGCCTGTTTCGCTTTGTGCTGTTTATGATATTACAGAAAAGAAGATGTATCAGAAACGAATTGAGCAGCAGGCGTATACCGATTTCCTTACTGGATTATATAACAGAATGTGCTGCGAAAGAGATCTGGAAAGATATGTCAGTGAGGCAAGAAAGTACGATTCAAAGGGCGTTATATGTTATCTTGATCTTGATGACTTTAAGAAAATTAATGATACTCTCGGACATCAGTATGGAGATATATTATTGCAGGATATTTCAAGAGCTATTTCCAATGTTGATGGTATCGCAAATTCGTGCTACAGAATGGGCGGAGACGAATTTGTAATTATTGTTCCAACTGAGAGCTTTGATGAATATGACCGAATACTTGAGGATGTAAAACACATATTTGCAAAACCATGGTATCTGAAAGATTCAGATTACTATTGTACAATGAGTATGGGTTCTGTTGTTTTCCCGGATGATGGGGAAAATGTATCTGATCTTATCAAAAAGGCTGATATTGCTATGTATGAGGCCAAGAGATCTGGTAAGAACCGTATTGCCAAATATTCAGATAATATAGATGCGTCTTCTATTAGAAGACTTGATATGGAAAAGAGCATGAGGGATGCTGCTCTTGAAAACTGCAAAGAATTTGTAGTATATTTTCAACCTATTATTGATGTGCTTTCAGGAGATAATTCCATGAAGGGCGCAGAGGCACTGGTTAGATGGAATTCCAGCAAACTGGGATTTATTTCACCTGGTGAGTTT
>JAILEJ010000192.1 GCA_024688095.1 Butyrivibrio sp. | reverse complement strand
CTTACAGTGAAATTGACAAAACACTTTTGGATAATATGCCTTTTGTTTCCTTTGACAGACATTTTGGAAACAATTCTCCATGTGTATCAAGTGATAATTATATGGGCGGTTACATAGCAGCACAGACGCTTCATGAAAAAGGGTCTTCTAATCTTCTTTGCTTCTGGACAGGTTCAGATACTGACAGTGAACCCTACAAACGTATCCAGGGCTTTAAGGATTATTGTGAAGAAAAAAAGATAAGCTACAATATTATTGAGCATCTTAATTTTAACCAGACTGATACAGATATGATGTCTGCTTCAAAGGGGTTTAAAAGCATGGTTAAAGGGGAGCTTGAAAAGTGTTTTGATGGAAAGACTTTTAAATATGATGGAATTTTTGCAAGTTCAGACCACCTTGGCTATATTATCAAAGAATATCTTGTAAAAAAGAAAATAAAAATACCAGAAGATGTTCAGATCATAGGCTTTGATGGTGTTCCCGTAAGAGGTGTTGGAAAGCCCATTGTTTCGAGCATTCATCAGTCTGCCTCCTCAATTGCCAGGGAAGGAATGAGGGTTCTTTTTGAGCTTATTGAAAACGGATCCGCTCCAAGTATTGTAAAAATACCTGTAAAATTCGTTGATGGGGGAACTACAAGAAATTAATTTCGTTTATTCCGTCGATATTTTAATTAAATTTTAGCTTTTTCTGCAATTGTTATTTAATAATTATTAATGTATGATTAATCTGTATTAAAATGTCACCTGAAACATTTCCAAATAGAAATACGACAGGTGCAAATGCCTATTTGTATCGGCAAATTATACTAATTAAAATTTCGGAGGAAAAATGACTTCAATAGAATTGTTTACACTCATAGCAGGTCTGGTAGGAGGCCTGGCAATGTTCTTGTATGGAATGAATATCATGAGTGGCGGCCTTACAAAAGCTTCAGGTGGTAAGCTTGAGAGTACTCTCTCAGCCATAACCTCCAACAAGATACTTGCATATCTTTTTGGTGTCGGCGTTACTGCACTTGTTCAATCTTCATCCGCTTCTACAGTTATGGTAGTCGGTCTTGTTAACTCAGGAATCATGTCTCTTAAAGAGGCTGTTAATGTTATCCTGGGTGCCAATCTTGGTACTACCTTCACTGCTTGGCTGCTCAGCTTAAATGCCATCAGCAGTGACAACTTTTTGATAAATCTTTTAAAGCCAGCTTCATTTACACCATTCCTGGCTCTTATCGGTATTGTTCTCTTTATGTTTACCAAATCTGACAAAAAAAGAAATGTCGGTGTCATTCTTCTTGGTTTTTCTGTACTGATGTTTGGTATGGATATGATGTCAGATGCTGTATCACCTCTTAAGGATGTTCCAGCATTTCAGGAATTCCTGCTTACTTTTAAGAATCCTGTTATAGGTCTTCTAGTAGGTGTTCTCTTTACCATGATGATTCAAAGTTCTGCCGGAACAATCGGTGTAGTTCAGGCTCTTTCATTATCGGTTTCAATTACTTACAGTATGGCAATACCAGTTGTAATCGGTGCTGAAGTAGGTACATGTATCACAGCTATTCTTTCATCCTTTGGTGCTAATAAAAATGGTAAAAGAACAGCTCTCATGCATCTGTACTTCAACATTATAAAAGCCGGTACTTTTATGATCGTATTCTATACAGCTCATTCAATTTTAGACTTTGGATTTATGGATGATCAGGCAGGAATGGTTGGTATCGCAAGTATCCATACACTTGTAAACCTTGTTGGTACACCACTTATGCTTCCATTCTCAGATATCCTTGTAAAGCTTGCACTGCGTACTATCCCAATAGACCAGAAAGAGCTTGAGCAGCAGGAACAGGAAAGAGGCATTGCAGCTCTCGATCCACGTTTCCTTTCAAACCCTCCATTTGCTCTTGAGCAGAGTAAACTCGCAGCAAATGATATGGCTGTTTATTCAAAGGATTCTCTTTTCAAGGCTATGTCACTTCTTGATAACTATAGCGAAGAAGTTGCTGCAGAGGTTGCTTCTTTGGAACAAAAGATTGATCGATATGAAGATCAGCTTGGAACCTATCTTATAAAAATAAACAGTAATCAGCTTACCAAAGCTGAAAGTCATACTTTATCAACTATTCTTCACAGCATTTCTGATTTTGAAAGAATCAGTGATCATGCACTTAATATTATGCAGGTTTATCAGGAAATGCATTTAAAGAATCAGGAGTTTTCACCTAAAGCAAAAGATGAGATTACTATCTTTGGTCATGCTATTGAAGAAATAGTCACAACTACAGTTGATAGTTTTGAAACCATGGACATCAAGCTTGCAAAGACAGTTGAGCCTCTTGAAGAAGTTATTGACGGTATTCATATGGAAGTAAAGAGGCGTCACGTAAGACGACTTCGAAAGGGCAAATGTACTATTGATCTTGGATTCATCCTTTCTGATCTCGGAACTGATTTTGAAAGAATTGCAGATCACTGCAGTAACATTGCTGTTTCACTTATACAGGTTAACGATGATACATTTGATGCACATGAATATATAGAAATGCTCAAAGAGGAAAAAAATACATCATTTGAACAGGCTGTAGATTTTTATGAGAGAAAATATCGTCTCCCTGTTTCAAAATCCGATGAAGAGGCTATTTCTCCAACATTTGCAAGTGAGCATCCTGTACTTGTTAATGTTAAAGCCTTTGAAGATTCTTATTATGCAGATGAATCAGAATCAAATAGCTCTTCAGATATAACTGAAGATGATATTAAGGATCTTGTTAATACA
>JAILEJ010000164.1 GCA_024688095.1 Butyrivibrio sp. | reverse complement strand
CATATACTGTTGTATTTTCTTTTATTGGTGTTTCAAAATCGTATGCATTCTTACATTCTGTATCCTTATACCAGCCTGCAAATTCATGACCTTCTTTTGTTGGGTCTACTGGCTTTGTTGCTGTGTTATTATGCTTTACTGTCTGAGATGTAACTTCTGATCCACCCTTTGTATCAAAGCTTACTGTATATTCCTTTGCTTTCCATTTAGCAAAAATATATACATCTCTTTCGACTGACTTTTTAAAGAAATCTGAATCTACTTTACTTTCTTTACCATTATCTTCTTTAACAAACCACCCAAGGAAATCATTTGTTTTTTTCATTTCCTCAAAATTGTCAGAAGACTCAGCTTCTTTTCTCTTATCTACTGGCATATATATATATTTAGAATCTTTCCAAGTTGAACTATCGTTATATGTAGCAATTAATGAATTAGCGTTATCTATATCATAATAATAGTTTGTTTTATAACCGTTTCCTGTACTTACCTTTTTAAATACAACTCGAAGTATTCCGGTAGGGTTATAAGCATAATAACCGGATCCATCTTTCCAATCATCAGGACTATTGCCACTTGGTGCATCAGCAGAATATCCTATATGACTCTTATACTGAGAATAGTCATCACTGATTCTTCCCATGTTTTTAAATGAATGAACCTGAGCCTTGGTTCCGTTGTAGTTATTGTACCAATAAAAATAGCAATTATCGTAGGTATATCCATCTAATGCATTGCCAAATCTGGAGGCATCAAAGGTATTTGCACCTACTGCTACTTCATTTGAATAACTAATTGTTGTACCAATAAAACTGCTATCATTAAATGGCTGTTTATTTCCATTCTCATCAACAAGCTCTATAACATATTTTACTGAGTTTACATCATTTATAGCTGCTTCATTGCTATTTGCAACATAAACAAAATTGATATTTCCACCTGTTGCTGCAGGAGTCTCTGTACCATTTTTCTGCCAGATTGCATATAACTTAGTATTTGCACTTGGTGTATATTCTGTTCCTGCCGTTACTTCTGCACTATCTGCATTCTTATTTGTTGACCATCCAAGGAAAGTATATCCAGATCTTGTCCAAGGACTATCCATAAGTGTTACCTTTCCATTAGAAGTTGTTGCATTCTTGGTCTTATTCTTTCCATTATTTGAATAATATGTAATTTCATACTCTGTAACTTTTTTATTGTATACAAAGTATATGTTATCATTATTATTATTAATTTCTTTTTCATAATATATAAAGGCATTATTTCCATTTAATTCAATTTTTATTATCCTATTATTACTCTTAGAATAATAAGCATAATCAAACTCATATCCTTCAATTGGAGGCGCAAATTTTGATATATCAGTATAAGTTCCTGATTCTAGGTTTAAAGAATGATTTTTTTCTTCTCCTATAGAGTTTCCATTCTCATCAACTGTATTTATTATAAATACTATGCTTTCTTTATAAGTATAATATTTCCTTTTTACATCATATGTCACAGTAATTGTATAGATAGAGAAATGCTCTGCATCAAACTGTACATCTGTTGCATTTTCTACTGGTTCTGCTACCTGCTCAACTGCTGCAACTTCGTCGCCATTTTCTTCTACATGATATACAGAAAGAGCTGTTTCTTCAGCTTCTTCATCTGTGATTACCTGATCAAAAGTAACAGATACTGTTCCATCTTCTGGCTGAACAAATCCATCATTTTCACCAGCATCTTTTGCTTCCTGCGAGAATATCTTAATATCAAAAGAAAATGTCTCTTCAACTTCTGTATTTTCGCCTGTCTCTTCATCAATTGCTTCTTTGATGTTCTCCTCAAGTGCTGAGCTTACTTTCTCAACCTGAAGAATTGCATCTGCAGGAAGAACTCCTTTTACTGCATAAAGTGAAATCTCTATTCCATCAATAACTGTTGACTGATTAAATTCCTTCTCTATAACTTCTTTTTCTTTAAAGTTTGCTGTATATGTAATATCTTCTGTTACATCTGATGGGATAAAAGTAGCTTCTTCTGAAACAATTTCCTCATCAGCTGTCCAATTTACAAATTCATAACCTTCGTCTGCTGTTGCTGTAGATCCTTTAATATCTACACCTTCAGTAACCTCTTCTGATGAAGATGATACCTCGCCGCCCTCTGAAGCTTCATATGTTATAACAATCGCTTCTGCTTT
>JAILEJ010000118.1 GCA_024688095.1 Butyrivibrio sp. | reverse complement strand
ACAAATCTCCTCAAACTTATGTGGAACATAATGTTCCTCAAAATCCTGGCTGATATACTTATCATAAAATACATCTGAATCCATAATTTTCAACTGAGATGAATATTTAAAGATATACCGGAAATAAAAAAGAGAGAGGTTATCACAAATATAATATCCCATTTTCTTTTTATTATTTTAATAATAATGTATACGTATCCTAATGAAAAGTTTTATTCGACTACAACCGAGTCGGATTCATCCGAATATATTTCACTATATTTTATTCTTCCTAATAGCCACTAATTCATTGAAATTATCTGCCATAACATCTGCAAAAGGTCTTATAATCGTAATAATAAAAAGGACCTCCAGATATAGTTCTAAAGGTCCACAATAGAAAGGAATACTTAAATATTTTTATCAATGCCTATAAGTATTTGCTCGCATCCGCGAACTATTTTATCCCGTATTATGATTTTGCTATATCATCTACTACTAAGTTTAGCCCCCAATTTATATGCATTTTCTAAATCTTTAGGGAATTGCTTTTCTCTCATTTCTCTTTTATGAGTCTCGCTAAAGCTTGCCATATCAAACTTAGTATAATCTTCAACCTGCAAGGTATCAAAGCAGGGATAAACCTCCACATTGCCATTTAAAGCTTTGAAAGCACTCGCGATTTCCCGCGCTTTATTCTTATAATTAAGATTGTAGATTACTTTTGGAGCATTCATGGTCAGAATTATGCCGACATTTATCTTACCCTTAAAATAGTTTGAATAATCATCATAAGACAAAGCACAAAAATGTAAACGTTCAATAAGAGCATGTATCTGACTTGTAACATCCCCAAGATAGATTGGAGAACCAATAATGAGGGTGTCAGCTTCAAAAATACGATCAATCACAGGCGACAAGTCGTCCTTCCAAAAACATTTGCATTTCTCTGCTCCTTTTCTTTTACACGCCATGCAGCTTCTGCAACCTGTATATGATAAATTATAAAGATCTATGTATTCTGTTTCCGCTCCGGCTGACTCTGACCCTTTTTGAGCTTCTTTAAGCATCATAGCCGTATTCCAGTTCTTCCTTGGGCTACCGTTTAAAATTATGGTTTTCACGCACCTGTCTCCTTTACATGTTTAGTGTATTATATCAGTCAGATCATCCGCCATCATCAAGTTAACCGCAAGACAAAAGAGTCCATCGTTTCTGTTAAATTCTTTTTTCATCACAGAGACCTCTTATTTCTGCGAATTGCAGCCATTGCATCCATGTCTCCATGCTCTATTTCTTTCTTAAGTGAAGTAACTATCCTATCTTTCCGTTTTAGGAAATCCGGTCCGGAAAGATTACTTCCTGATATTGTATGATGAGTGATAAATTTGCAGTCACAATTAAGATTTTCAACAAATAAGAGCAGTTCCTCAAGCATTTCCTTTTCGGACAGCGGAGTAAATTTTCCTCTTTCTACTTCTTCTAAGAGCGGAGTTCCGGGAAACAACACCAGACCTCCGGTTCCCACAAGCATTGGATTACATCTGCTAAAAATCTTGGCAGAATTGATGGCATGGTCCTTGCTTCCTTCTTTTCCTGCTACGCCATTGAGAAAAGACATCCAAAAATCTATTCCTGCCTCTGTCAGTTTAGAACACTGTTCAATTATATCATCCGCGTGATATCCTTTATTAATTCGGTCAAGAGCCCAGTCATCACCGCTTTCAACACCAAGGGATATTTCACGAAGGCCCAGATCCTTTAATCGCTTTAATTCTTCAACCGTTTTGTTTTTTATATCTGTTACTCTGGTCGCTGCATAGATATATTCCATTTTAGGAAGATACTTATTGATCATTTCAAGGATTGGCGCCAGCTTGTCATAAGTCATGCAAAGTGGATTGGCTGACAGGAGCTGTATGGTTCTGGTATCAGGAGCAATCTCAGACAGTTCCTGTAAGTCCTGCTCTATCCACTCCATTGGCTGAAGCCTGAAATCCACATCTCTGTACATCGTGCAGAACTTACAGTTGTTATGCGTACATCCCTGTGTAATCTGCAAAAGAGGGAACGTTGGCCAATATGGGTTTCTGTATACTGTATCTGTAAAATGCATCTTTCTTCCTCCATTCTTTAAAGCTCGTACACAAAATCTTCAATGGGTTTTCTCTTATAGTGCCAGGCATTTGCCTTTGCTTTTTCATTAGGATATCCAAGTCCAAGCATCATGACCGGAATCATATATTCCGGAAGATTGAACGTATCAACTACCGTTTTAGAATCAAATCCCCTGACCCATATCGTATGAACGCCAAGTTCCTCTGCTTCATACATCATCGTTGTAGCCGCTATGCTGGCGTCCTGCTCTCCTGAATTATAATATTGATAATAGCTGTCTCCGGGATTGGTCCATACCTCATTTAGGTCATAGCAGACAAGAATCATCAGCGGAACATTGTAATGAAAATGTGTAACTGTCTTCAGTTTCTCTAGTCCATCTTTGCTCCTTATCAGGTAGAATTTCTGTGGTTGATAGTTACATGCTGTTGGCACAATTCTGCCTGCTTCCAATATTTTATCTAGCTTCTCCTGCTCAACGGCCTTGCTATCAAAAAATCTTTCTGAGTATCTTTTTTTTGCCAATTCTAAAAAATCCATTATTCAGAATCCTCCTATCTAAAACTCAAATACTGCCCCTGCTTATAATAAAAAAATAGCTTGTGCACTTGAATTTTTCTATATACAGAATTAGTATTTTATATATATTTATTACATATTTCCGTTATTGTAAGATTTTTAAGGAGATTTTATGGCTGAAAGAACCAAGTTATGGATTGCCGGTGTCATGAAAGAACTCATGATGAAGAAACCCTTAGAAAAAATCCGTGTTACAGAAATTTGTCGTGTAGCTGAAATAGAACGCCCCACTTTTTATTATCATTTCAAAGATAAATATGACCTGGTTGCATGGATATTCTTTAATGAAGCATTTAAAACAGATGTAATTTCAGCAGAGTCAGCTGCAAAAGGAATGGAACAGATGCGTAAAGACTATCTGTTCTATAAGAGTGCTTATGAAGATGCCTCACAGAATCCTTTATGGCAATATATGCATGAATATTTCGTTGAAAGATATTCACAGGAGGCAAAAAGAATTCTCAACGCTGAAAGGCTTGATACTCAAACAATGTACAGTATCAGAATGTATTGCTATGGAGGTGTCGGCATGACAAGGGAATGGTTAATGACTGACAACATTACTCCCGCAAAAACCGTTGTAGATATGATGTTCAACTCCATGCCCGAAAATATGCAGACAATCTTTTTCTCTAAAAGTAGCGGTGAAATTATAAGTCCAACTTTATCATAGTATTAAAAACTTTAATATAATTTACATTAGAGCGAAAAATTATAATTATTATTTCCTTAAGTACTTCTCATCCGATTCATATTCTTCGCTAACAAATCGTTCCACTGTCATGTGAAGATCATACTTGTCGCGAAGCTCGGCAAGTTGCTTCATCATTGGCGATGCATGATGTGCATCT
>JAILEJ010000107.1 GCA_024688095.1 Butyrivibrio sp. | reverse complement strand
TATAGAAAAGTATTCAGAGATTACAAAGAGCCTTTATTCTGGATTCACCTTAATATGGATTATCCATTTAACTTAAAAGGAATTCTTTATTTCCCTAAGATCAATATGGAATTTGAATCTATCGAGGGAACAATAAAGCTATATAACAGCCAGGTATTTATTGCTGATAATATTAAAGAAGTAATACCTGAATATCTTATGCTCTTAAAGGGTGTAATCGATTGTCCTGATCTTCCACTTAACGTTTCAAGAAGTGCTCTTCAGAATGATGGATTTGTTAAGAAGATTTCAGATTATATCAGTAAAAAGGTTGCTGATAAGCTTGCAGGTCTTTGCAAGACAGATAAAGAAAATTATGATAAGTACTGGGATGATATCAGCCCATTTATCAAATATGGCTGTCTCAAAGATGATAAGTTCTGTGAGAAGATGAACGATTATATTCTGTTTAAGAATCTTGATGATAAATACCTTACACTTCCTGAAGCACTTCAGATCAATAAAGAGGCTGAGGAAGCAGCTGCAGCTACAGACGAGAATGGCGAGAAAGTAGAAGCAGAGGTTGTAGATGAGAATGGTAATTCTGTAACAGAAGGTGACAAGGAAGATAATAAGGAAGAAGACAGAATTATCTACTATGTAACAGATGTACAGCAGCAGAGCCAGTATATTAATATGTTCAAAGCTCAGAAGATGGATGCATTTATTATGAATCATAATATTGATGTTCCTTTCCTTCAGCAGCTTGAGTCAAAGAATGAGCATATTAAGTTCCAGAGAATTGATGCTGATATTACAGATACATTTAAGAGTAAGACATCAAAGAAGACTGCAAAAGAGCTTGAAGAGACGGCTGGAAAGATTGCAGAGAAGATGAAGAAGGCTCTTAAGAATGACAAACTCAGCGTAAAACTTGAAAAGCTTAAGGATAAGAAGCTTGCTTCAGTTCTTACTGTTTCTGAGGATAGCCGCAGAATGCAGGAAATGATGAAGATGTATGCTATGAATGGTATGGGAATGGGAGACTTTGGAACAGAAGGTCAGACTCTTGTACTTAATGCAAATCATCCTCTTGTACAGTATGTAATGGAGCATGAGGACGGAGAAAATACAGAGACAATCTGTGAGCAGTTATATGATCTTGCAAAACTGCAGAACGCTCCACTTGATGCAGAAGCAATGACAAAGTTTGTTCAGAGAAGTAATGATATAATGTTATTACTTGCAAAATAATTAGTTTATATAGTTTTTCTCTGATTTTTAATCATAAGTAAATCTGGTTATCTTGTAACTGAATTTTAAAGACCATAATGCATTCTGAATTGTGTGAATATATGAGGAATCTGTTTTTTTAGATCACTATAGATTTACACTTGAACGATTTGTGTTATGGTCTTTAATAATATTTTAAACAATAAGATTTTATAAAATCTTTATAGATATACTTTTACAGGAGTGCTATACTGTATTGCGTTAACGTGTTTTTTTATAAGGATAAGAGGACATATCAATATGGATGTGTCAGGAGGAATAGATGGGAAGCCTTGTAGATATTCAAGATGTTTGCAAAATTTATAATCCCGGAGAAAATGAGGTTAGAGCATTGGATCATGTGTCCCTTTCCATTGGCGAAAAAGAATTTGTAGCCATAATCGGACAGTCAGGTTCAGGAAAATCAACTCTTATGAATATGCTGGGATGTCTGGATACACCTACCAGTGGTAAGTATTTTTTACATGGACAGGATGTTTCAAATATGTCTGATGATGAGCAATCAGATATCAGAAACAGAGAAATCGGTTTTATATTCCAGGGCTTTAATTTGATACCAAGCCTTACGGCACTAGAAAATGTGGAACTTCCTCTTATATATAGAGGCGTTTCCAAAAAAGAAAGAGATGAGCTTGCAAATCGCGCATTAGAGCAGGTTGGGCTTGGAAAGCGTAAGACTCACAGACCATCAGAGATGTCAGGAGGCCAGCAGCAAAGAGTGGCGATTGCGAGAGCTATTGCACAGGCACC
>JAILEJ010000101.1 GCA_024688095.1 Butyrivibrio sp. | reverse complement strand
TAATTAAATAGCTTATTAGACAACTTCTGATCATAAGAAGCAGGCTCCCGTGCCATGAATCCCCGTGGTGCGGGAGCTTTGCTGTGTATTAATTTTTTATTAAAGTAAGAAATAAATTTGATATCAGAAGGGGTTAGGTGTTATATTATAGTAATGAGCAGGATAAATGATCGCGGCTGCAATACTCGAAAGGGTGCAGGTGAGGAAAGTCCGGGCTTCGCAGGGCGGGATGCCAGATAACGTCTGGTGGAGGTGACTCCCAGGATAGTGCAACAGAGATATACCGCATGCCTTTGGCATGTAAGGGTGGAAAGGCAGTGTAAGAGACTACCGTGCGGGTGGTAACATCCGTAGCCATGTAAACCCCATCCGAAGCAAGACCGAAAAGAAAGCAATGAGTCTGCCCGGCTCGCTTTCAGGTGGGTCGCTTGAAACTGTTGGTGACAATAGTTCTAGATAGATGATCATTCACGACATAACCCGGCTTACAGTCCTGCTCATAAAAATAGCAGACAGAATGTGGGATAAGAGCTTATGTTCAGGATATGCAACAATGGCAAGATGAATATAAGAAATATGATGATGACAGAAGTGCTGATAACAGTAAGGTTCTGTTTTTTTTTATGCTTATATTTTTGTCCGGAGAATTTATATTAGACAGCAGTGTAAGAGCTGCTGCACCAAGGGATGCGGAGATTTTTGATTCAATGCTTGAGCTTGGGATTAACGAAACAGTTTATAATTATGGAGCAGATCCAAATAATACCTATCATTATGTTAAGCCAAGCGTTGTTGCAATTCACGCAGTTGATATGTTTGGAGCGGGCAGTATATGGGAAATAAATGAGGATTTCATTACTGTAGTTACAAACAGACATGTTGTAAAGAAATGGATAGAATCAGGCACAGATGATAGTGTCTGTAATGTTATTTTTTTTACCGGAAGGGTTACTGAAGCTGAACTTCTTGGATATGATGAGGAGTTTGACATTGCCTTTTTGAAGGTTAATACCGGGCAGATTTCAGATACAGAACTTATAAGGCTTCGTAAAGTAAGAAGAGATGAAAAAGCTCTTGAAGCACTGGAAAAAGGTGATTCAATAATTGTCACAGGTTCTGTACATAATATTGTGATGGAGGCATATCAAAACAATTTTAATATAAATGGAAATGATACCGATGTTGCAACAAAGGGATATGCCGGAACTGTTATCAATCCTGATATATATGTTACTGATATGGATATGAAGATGATATATGCAAACTGCTATGCAGAGACGGGAATGTCTGGTGGCGGGGCATTTGATGTATATGGAAATTATATAGGAATGCTGACTGGAGGCTCTGATGAAAATGAAGCTGTTTGCATAAGACTGACTGATATAGAGGCATTTTATGGAACCCTTAAATAAAACTGATTTATAAAATTGATTATTTGAATTTATCAGTTCAAAAGATACCATTTTTTATATTAGAAAATAGAAAAAAATTTCTTTCTTACATTTTATGAAAAAATGGTGAAAACCTTTAAAACTGTGGTGTTGAAATGTAGCCACAGTTTATTTTTTGTGCTAAAATAATGAAAGCGGTTACACTTGGTCAAGATTTGCAAGTTTTTGATATAAATTTGAAAGGACTTTGAAAATTTTTCATAATATACTATCAATATAGCAATAAGAGAAAGGTGGTTGAATCATGGAACTTAGAACAGCGTCTTCACCTAAGGACGAAAAATACTATGATACTAAAAGATTAAGAGAAGAATATCTTATTGATGATCTTTTCCAGCCAGATGATATTAAGCTTGTATACAGTCATATAGACAGAATTATTACAGGCTCAGCAGTTCCCGTTAAGAAGGAGCTTGTACTTACAGCAGGAGATGAACTTAGAGCTGAGTATTTCCTTCAGAGACGTGAGATGGGTGTTATTAACATCGGAGGCGATGGTGTTATCACAATAGATGGCAAGAAGTATGATGTTGATTTTAAGCAGGGAATGTATATCGGAATGGGCAAGAAGGATATCTCTTTTGCCAGCAAAGATGCTTCTAACCCGGCTAAGTTCTATATCAACAGTGCTCCTGCACATACAACATATCCTACAGTTCTCATCAAGAGAGAGGGAACACCTTCTGAAGATGTTGTAATCATCAAGGATGAGAATAAAAAGGAACTTGGTTGCCTCGAGCAGGCTAATCATCGAGTAATTAACAAATACATTCTTCCTGGACAGGTTGAAACATGTCAGCTTGAAATGGGTATGACAGAGCTTAAGCCAGGTAGTGTATGGAATACAATGCCATGTCACACACATGACAGACGTATGGAAGTATATCTTTATTTTAATATGCCAGAAGATGCACTTGTTATGCATTTCATGGGTGAGCCTACAGAGACTCGTCACATCATTATGAGAAATGAGCAGGCCGTAATCAGTCCTAGCTGGTCAATTCATTCAGGATGCGGAACACAGGCATATACATTCATTTGGGGCATGGTTGGAGAAAACCAGGATTTCGATGATATGGATGACTGTGCTATGACAGATCTTATGTAATTTGTATTTGGTAAGAAATACCTGTTCATATTTTTTGGTCAGAATTACAATGGTACGAATTCTGCTTTGGTTTACAGGGGTTTAGTAAGCGGGCAGATCAAATAAAAACAATTTAACTTATAGGAGGAAAAACAATTATGGGTAACATTTTAGACAAGTTTTCATTAAAGGGTAAGGTTGCTTGGATCACAGGTGCTTCATATGGCCTTGGTCTTGCTTATGCACTTGCTTTTGCTGAAGCTGGAGCAAAGATTGTATTTAATGATATCAATCAGGATCTTGTAGACAGAGGTCTTGAAGAGTATAAGAAGGCTGGAGTTGAAGTTTACGGTGCAGTTTGTGACGTTACAAACGAAGAGCAGGTAAACAAATTCGTAGCTGATGTTAAGGAAAAGGTTGGTTCAATTGATATCCTTGTTAACAATGCAGGTATCATCAAGAGAATTCCTATGACAGAGATGACACTTGATCAGTGGAATCAGGTTATCAACGTTGATCTTACAGGACCATTCATCTGTTCTAAGGCTGTTCTTCCTGATATGATCGAGAAGAAGTGTGGTAAGATCATCAATGCTTGCTCAATGATGTCAGAACTTGGACGTGAGACAGTATCTGCTTACGCTGCTGCTAAGGGTGGACTTAAGATGCTCACAAAGAATATCTGTTCAGAATATGGTCAGTACAACATTCAGTGTAATGCTATTGGACCTGGTTACATTGCAACACCTCAGACAGCTCCTCTTCGTGAGAAACAGGCTGACGGATCAATGCATCCATTTGACAGATTTATCCGTTCAAAGACACCAGCTCAGAGATGGGGAAAGACAGAAGACCTCATGGGACTAGCTGTATTCCTTGCTTCAGAAGCTTCAGACTTTATCAATGGACAGGTTGTTTACATTGATGGTGGTATCCTTGCTTACATTGGTCAGGACCCTAACAACCTTGACGAGTCAAAGATGCAGGATGTGGACTGATTTATAGTAAAAAATAATAAAAAGATATAGGGGGACAAAGTCATGGTGCAGACATTTTAAAGTGTTTTGCATTATGGCTTTGTGTCACCATTAAACAAAGAAACACTTTTGGATAAGTGTTTAAATGGCAGATTTGAATCTGTAAAAACAGATTTAATCATAAAGGAAAGGAATTTATAAAATGGATAAGGTAGTAGAGGAATTATACAGAATTGGTATTGTACCAGTAATCGCAATTGATGATGCAAAGGACGCAGAGCCTCTTGCAAAGGCACTTATAGATGGAGGTCTTCCATGTGCAGAAGTAACATTCCGTACTGATGCAGCTGAGGAAGCTATTAAGATTATTGCTGAGAAGTTCCCTGAAATGGTAGTTGGTGCAGGTACTGTACTTACACCTGAGCAGGCAGACAGAGCAAAGGCAGCAGGTGCTAAGTTTGTAGTTAGCCCTGGATTTAACAGAAAAGTTGTTGAGCACTGCATCAAGGAAGGAATCCCTATGGTTCCTGGAACAGCTACACCTGGTGAAGTTGAGCAGGCTATCGAGCTTGGTCTTGATGTTGTTAAGTTCTTCCCTGCTGAGCAGAATGGTGGTATCGCTAAAATCAAGGCTATGGCTGGCCCATATACAAAGATGCACTTCATGCCTACAGGTGGTGTAAACAAGAATAATGTTAACGATTATCTTAGCTTCAACAAGGTTGTTTGTGCTGGTGGAAGCTGGATGGTTAAGAAGGATATGATTGCAGCTGGAAAGTTTGATGAAATCAAGGCTCTTGTTGAAGATGCTGTAGATGTAATGCTCGGATTCAAGCTTAAGCATGTTGGAATCAACTCAGCTAATGAGGATGAAGCTAATACAACAGCTGATTGTTTTGATAAGCTCTTTGGATTCACAAAGAAGGTTGGTAATTCTTCAATCTTTGCCGGAACAGCAGTAGAAGTAATGAAGAGCAAAGGCCGTGGAACATGCGGACATATTGCTATCGGAACAAACAATGTTGACCGTGCTGTATATCACCTTCAGAGAAAAGGCTTTAAGTTTGATGAGAGTTCATTTGGATATGATGCTCAGGGACATCTTAAGGTTGCTTATCTTGCAGATGAGATTGGTGGATTTGGTGTTCATCTTGGTCTTAATGACTAATAATTATTTTAATAAAAAAGATAACTATGCTAAATTAATAGCGTAACAATATATTTATTAAGTGAAATGGAGAAAAAATAATGAGTAAGAGAGTTGTTACTTTTGGTGAGCTGATGCTTCGTCTTCAGCCAGATAACTATTTAAGATTTGTACAGGTAGATCATCTTGAGGCTACATTTGGTGGCGGAGAAGCTAACGTTGCTGTATCACTTGCCAACTATGGTCTTGATGCTGCTTTCGTTACAAAGCTTCCAACACACGAAATTGGACAGGCCGCTGTTAACTCACTTCGTAAGTTTGGCGTAGATACAAAGTTCATCACAAGAGGTGGTGACAGAGTAGGTATCTACTACAACGAAAAGGGTGCTTCACAGAGAGGTTCAAAGTGTATCTATGATAGAGCTCATTCAGCAATCGCTGAAGCAGTTCCAGCTGACTTCAACTGGGATGAGATTTTTGACGGAGCTGAGTGGTTTCATGTAACAGGTATCACACCAGCTGTATCTGACAGCCTTGCAGAGATTACTCTTGAAGCTGTTAAGAAAGCAAAGGAAAAAGGACTTACAGTATCATGTGACCTTAACTACAGAGGAAAACTCTGGAGCAAAGAAAAAGCTGGTAAGGTTATGGCTGAAGTTTGTAAGTATGTTGATGTTTGTATCGCAAACGAAGAAGATGCTGATGATGTATTCGGAATCAAGGCTTCTTCAACAGATGTAACAACAGGAAAGCTTAACAGAGAAGGATATATTGAAGTTGCTCAGAAGCTTACAGAGAAGTTTGGATTCAAGAAGGTTGCTATCACACTTCGTGAGTCTATCTCAGCTAATGATAATAACTGGAGCGCTATGCTTTACACAGATGGACAGGCTTACTTCTCAAAGAAGTATGCACTTCGTATCGTAGACAGAGTAGGTGGCGGTGACTCATTTGGCGGCGGACTCATCTATTCATGTGTAAACGGATTTGATCCTCAGCAGACAATTGAATTTGCTGTAGCTGCATCTGCTCTTAAGCACACAATCGAAGGTGACTACAACATGGTTAGTGTTGATGAAGTTAACAAGCTTGCAGGCGGAGATGGATCAGGAAGAATCCAGAGATAATTATTAAATTTTTAAGTTGGTAAGACTTCGGTTTTACCAACTTTTTTTATTGTAATAACGATTTTTGTAAAAAATACTTGCATTTTAAATTTTACTGTCATATAATTCATTTTCGTCGACAGTCAGTTGACATGATCACAGAAATTCATTCTGATGATTTTTCCCTATTTAATTTTTTATTTTTTATTTTTTTGAAAGGCGGTAAAGTTTTTTTATGAAGAGCAAACAGAATAACTCGATGAAGACGCTTTTGAAAAAGCTTCGACATCACGACACAGCTGTAATAGCCTTAGGTATAGGTGTTGCGGCGATTTTATGCGGCGGTGCGATATATGTATCAGCTCCAGTTATGGCATCAGATTCAGCTGGTGGAGACACATATATTTCGGGTGTTAGTGAGAATTCTCAGGGAGAAATCTCGACTGACATTTCTGTTGAACAGAGACGAACAACAGATAAACTTGATGAAATCACTGAATATCTTACAAAAATGGAGAATACCATTACTGAAAATGAAGTGAAAATCAATGAGATTAAGGAAACCACACAGAAAGAAACGAAAGAACTTAAAGAAACAGTAAATAAAGTTACAAATGAAGAGGAAAGAAAAAAATCCACTGAGGAAATTGCTCAGCAGGAGAAAAAATATGACGAAAAGTTTAGTGACCTTGCGACAGCAATAACGGATCTTGGGAAACAGGTTGAAGCAACAAAAACTCAGATTGGTTCTGTAAAAGAAATGATTGGTGAAACCAATAAGGTAAATGAAAATCAGGATAAAATACAGACAAGCCTCGCACAGATAAGTAATGGCCTCAAAGAAATTAAAGATGACTACAAAGATTTTGAGGATTCAGTTGCCAAAACGATTACAGAGGTAAAGGCTGACCAGAATGAGAATAGTTCTGAAATCGCAGATAACCTGCAAAAAATTCAGAATGATATCGTATCGAAAAACAGTGAAACACTATCAACAATGATAGGCAGTCTTAATAATCAGAGTATGCAGTTATCAAAGGCTACTGACAATATTGAAAAGACACTGGATGGAATGAATGAAGATATTGAAAGTAAGACTAATGCAATAAGTGATAAGGTAGATGATTTTCATAATAACATTGATAACAGCATAAATTCGCAGACAGAAGCACTTAATAGTAATATGAGTAATGTAAATGAAAATATTAGTAATAAAGTAAACGATGTAAACAATAATATAAATGATGTAAATCAGAACCTTAATGATAAAGTGAATGGTGTAAATGACAATTTAAACAGTCGTATGGAAGATGTTAACCAGAATCTTAATGATAAAGTGAATGGTGTAAATGACAATTTAAACAGTCGTATGGAAGATGTTAACCAGAATCTTAATGATAAAGTAAATCGTGTAAATGATAATTTAAATGATCAAATGGATGGCATCAATCAAAATCTCAGTGATAAGGTAAATGGTGTAAATGATAGCCTCAATACCAAAACAGGAGAGATAAATAGTAAAGTAGACAGCGTCAATCAAAACCTGAATGATAATAGTGCGAATCTGAATAAAAAAATCGACGGGACATATCAGGGATTGGTAAATGAAATAAATAAGAAAAACGATAATTACGTACAGGAAATGCAAAAAATGGTGGATAAAATGAACCAGGTTTTTCAGCGTGTGGATAAGGTCAGGAAAGATTTAAAGGGTGCCTTATCCAAGGCGGGAATTCCAATACAAGGGGAGCCCTCCCTTGAACAGATGATACAGATTATTCCACTTACAATGTATAATAGAAATACAACAGAAGGCCTTCCCGCCGGATGTGAATATGAGTATCATTATCATGTAAATGGATCAGGTCAAAAGGTTCATGCTGAAAAATCAGCTACATGTGGTGGATGCTTTACTAAAGCTGTACCTCATGTTCATACAAATAACTGTTATGCAGAAAAGCCAATTGAATATGAATATATAGTTGGCGCTGATAGTTTTGAAAAAATTCATAGAGAAAACCTGTACAGATGCAAATATTGTGGATTAGTAGCTGTATCACCTCTTGAACATGTTGAGAGAACAGCTGATCGTGGTATTGCCCACAAAAGGACCAGTCATCAAGATCTAATAAAGATTACGAAAACAGAAAGTGTACTAATGTGCGGTTATAAAGATGGGCAGACAGAATATTATGTTCCGGAATGTGGTTTTCATGATAGAGATATCGTATCCATTAAGATGAATTTGTCTTATGAAAAAGTAACTCCATTGGTTTTGAATAGTTCATTAAAAGCAACGAAAAAGGAAGGCGATATTACTGAATATAATATTCCTGAATTTGCAGCTTTAGAGGCCGCTATGGCAGAATTATGTGATACAGATACTATAGAAAATGTGGAATCTATACCGGATTCACAAGAAAAAAATGAGTCTGATAGTGGTATAGAATCTTATGAAACAGCTCCTGAGAACTCGGATGGTTCTAAGAAGGATGACACTGATTCTCAAAATAATTCTGGAGATAGTTCTTTGCAAAAGGAAAATACAGAAGATAGTCAGTCTGGTGTATCTGGTAATGACTTAACCCAATAAAATTATAGCTTTAGGATTTAGGCGAGAATACTCGGTAATTCAATTAAAGAGTAGTTCACTCATAGTATATCAAATAAAAAAGGAGTAAGCTTTTACTCTATATAATTCATTGTGTAAAATTTAATTTCCTTGACATTTATGAATATAAAGAGATAGAATAGTAAGGTGTAGCTAATATAAGGTGTGTTAGCTATACCTTACTATTTGGTTTAACAATGTAGTGTTTTTTATAAGATTGGAGTGATTAGAATGACAAAGATTGATATTGTTTCAGGATTCCTTGGAGCAGGTAAGACTACCCTTATCAAGAAACTTTTAAAAGAGGCTCTTGCAGGTACAAAGGTAGTACTTATTGAAAATGAGTTTGGTGAAATTGGTATAGATGGTGGTTTCCTTAAGGAAGCTGGTATAGAAATTCGTGAGATGAATTCAGGATGCATCTGTTGTTCTCTTGTAGGTGATTTTGGAACATCATTAAAGGAAGTAATGGAAAAATATGCTCCTGAAAGAATCCTTATCGAGCCATCAGGTGTAGGTAAATTATCAGATGTTGCAAAAGCTATTCAGAATGTTACAGATGAAGATGCTAATCTTGAGCTTAATAGCGCAGTAACCGTTGTTGATGTTACAAAGGCTAAGGTTTATATCAAGAATTTTGGTGAGTTTTTTACTAATCAGATTGAAAGCGCAGGAACAATTATTCTTACAAGAACTGATAAAGCTGATGAAAAGAAGATTGAAGAAGCTGTAGAGATGATCAGAGAATATAATAAGAAAGCCACAATCATTACTACTCCTCTTGATCAGCTTACAGGTAAGGAAATTCTTGATACATTTGAAGGAAATAACGATCTTGAAGCTGAGCTTTTAAAGGAAATACTTGAACATCATCATGATGAAGATGAGGACGAGCATGAACATCATCATCACCACCATGACGAAGATGAAGATGAGCATGAACACCATCATCACCACCATCATGAAGCTGAGGCTGATGAAGATGGCGTAGTTGTACATCATGCTGACCATCACCATCACCACCATCATCATGGAGAAGGACATCATGATGCAGATGAAGTATTTGTAAGCTGGGGAATGGAAACACCTCATAAGTATACAATGGATGAAATCAATGATATGCTTTCAAAACTTGAGGATGAAGAACAGTATGGTATCATTCTTAGAACAAAGGGTATGGTTCAGGCTGAAGATGGTTCATGGATTGAATTTGATTATGTACCAGGTGAATCTGATGTCAGAGCAGGACACCCGGATGTAACAGGTAAGATCTGTGTTATTGGTTCAAATATTAATGAGGAAAATCTTGAAAAACTTTTCAGAAGACGTTAATATTGGCACGATATTATTAGACTTAGGAAATTTTTAGAATGTTTAGAAGAGAGAAAAAAGAAATTATGAAACCAGTATATGTTATTAATGGTTTTCTTGACAGCGGTAAGACGGATTTTTTCAGATATACTATTGCGCAGCCTTACTTTAAGACAAAGGGACTTACCCTTCTTATTGTATGTGAAGAAGGCGAGAATGAATATGAAGAAAAGCTGATGAAGTCTACAAATACAGTTATTGAGAAGATTGAAAATGAAGAAGACTTCACACCTGCAAATCTTATGGCACTTGATGCAAAGCACGAGCCTGAAAGAGTTCTTATTGAATACAATGGTATGTGGAATTTTAAAAATATGAGACTGCCAAATAAATGGAAGCTTGAGCAGCAGATTACAATGGTAAATGCTGAGACTTTCCAGATGTATTTTATGAACATGAAGTCACTGCTTGCTGAGCAGGTTAGAAATTCTGATCTTATTCTTTTTAACAGATGCGATGGAATAGAAGATCTTGCTTCATATAAGCGTAATGTTAAGGCAATTAATCAGAAAGCAGATATCATTTTTGAAGATATGAATGGAGAGGTAGATGTTACTCTTGACGAGGATCTTCCATTTGATCTTACTCAAAACCCTATTGAGCTTAATAATTATGGCTATGGAATGTTCTATCTTGATGCACTCGATCATGTTGACAGATATGATGGAAAACGTGTGAAGTTTAAGGCCATGGTTTATAAGCCAAAGGAATTTGAAAAGGGGACTTTCGTGCCTGGACGAATGGCTATGACATGCTGCGCAGAGGATATGCAGTTCCTTGGATATAAATGTGTTTATGATAAGGCTGAGGAGCTTAAGGATAAGGATTGGATCGAACTTACAGCCGATGTTGTAAAAGAGTTTGTTCCAGAATACAATGGAGAAGGCCCTGTTCTTAAAGCTGTATCTGTTGAGAAGATTGCCGAACCGGATAATAAGATAATTGACTTTTCTAATCCGGAAGTGTAATTATTTGTTTTAAAAATAAAAAAGGACATAAAAAAACCAAGTACCGGTGAGATGATACTTGGTTTTTTTATATATTTTATAATAATTAAGCCATTTTATTAACAGCCTGAGCAAGACGAGAAACTTTTCTAGAAGCTGTATTCTTCTTGATGATTCCCTTAGACTCAGCCTTATCGATAGCAGATGTAGCAGCAAGAAGTGCCTTTGCAGCTTCTTCCTTGTTACCCTGTTCAACAGCAACTCTTACTTTCTTAACAGCTGTCTTAACGCCAGATTTGATAGCCTGGTTTCTCTCAGCCTTCTTAGCACTTACAAGAATTCTCTTCTTGGCAGATTTAATATTAGCCATGTTTACCTCCGTATTAATACAAACAAATCAATGTTAATTTTTTATTTATGTGCATTAAGCCGGACACGGACAGTTAATGTCACATACGTTATTCATAATATCTAATATTCTTAAAACTGTCAATAGATTTTTGACCATTTCTGTGTTCTATGATATACTAATTTTTGCTATTTGGATAGCTGAAAATGGCTTTAAACGGCGAATGACAACGTATTAATAGATGTTAAAGGAAAAAGTATGGATCAAAGTAAAATCAGAAATTTTTGCATAGTTGCACATATTGATCATGGTAAGTCTACACTTGCCGACAGAATAATTGAAAAGACAGGTGCACTTACTGACAGAGAGATGCAAAATCAGGTTCTCGACAATATGGAAATAGAGAGAGAACGTGGTATTACAATCAAGTCTCAGGCTGTTCGAATGGTATATAAGGCATCTGATGGCGAAGAGTATATTTTGAATATGATAGATACTCCTGGTCATGTTGACTTTGGATACGAAGTATCAAGAAGTCTTGCTGCATGTGATGGAGCAATACTTGTTGTTGATGCTACTCAGGGTGTTGAGGCGCAGACACTTGCAAATGTGTACCTTGCCCTGGATCATAACCTTGATGTATTTCCTGTTATTAATAAAATTGATCTTCCAAGTGCACAGCCACAGGAAGTTAAAGATGAGATAGAAGATATTATAGGTATAGAAGCGCAGGATGCACCTCTTGTTTCAGCTAAGAATGGAATAGGTATAGAGGATGTCCTTGAGGCTGTTGTTAATAAAATACCTGCTCCGGATGGAGATATGGAAGCTCCTTTAAAAGCTCTTATTTTCGACTCTATTTATGATTCGTACAGAGGAGTAATTGTATTTATAAGAGTTAGAGATGGTGTACTTAAAAAGGGTATGAAGGTCAGGTTTATGGCTACTGGCGCAGAAGAAGAAGTGGTTGAGGTAGGCTTCTTTGGCCCTGGAAGATTTATTCCTTGTGACGAACTTACAGCAGGAACTGTTGGGTATTTTACTGCTTCAATTAAGAATATTCAGGACAGCCGCGTAGGTGATACTGTTACTGATGCTGTAAGACCATGTCCTGAAGCACTTCCTGGATATAAAAAGGTTATGCCTATGGTATACTGTGGTCTTTATCCTGCAGATACTGCTAAATATCCTGATCTTAGAGATGCACTTGAAAAGCTTCAGCTTAATGATGCTTCACTTTTTTATGAACCAGAGACATCTCAGGCTCTTGGATTTGGATTTAGAGCTGGATTCCTTGGACTATTACATCTTGAAGTAATTCAGGAGAGACTTGAAAGAGAATATAATCTAGATCTTGTAACAACAGCTCCTGGTGTTGTTTATAAGGTTTATAAGACAGATGGTACTTCTTTTGAGCTTACAAATCCGGCAAATCTTCCTGACCCTTCAGAAATAGAGTATATGGAAGAGCCTATTGTAAATGGTGAGATTATGGTTACAACAGATTATGTTGGTACTATAATGCAGCTTTGCCAGGAGCGAAGAGGAAAGTATTTAAGTACAGAATATGTAGAGACTACAAGAGCCATACTTAAATATGAGCTTCCTCTTAATGAAATAATTTATGATTTCTTTGATGCACTCAAATCAAGATCCAGAGGATATGCTTCTTTTGACTATGAGCTCAAAGGCTATGAGCAGTCAGAACTTGTTAAGCTGGATATTCTGATAAACAGAGAAATGGTAGATGCTCTTTCATTTATTGTACATAAAGATGGTGCTTATGAACGTGGACGTAAGATGTGTGAGAAGTTAAAGGAAGAAATTCCAAGACATCTTTTTGAAATTCCAATTCAGGCTGCAGTTGGTGGTAAGGTAATTGCCAGAGAGACTGTAAGGGCTATGAGAAAAGACGTACTTGCAAAGTGCTATGGTGGTGATATTTCCCGTAAGCGTAAGCTTCTTGAGAAACAGAAAGAAGGAAAGAAAAAGATGCGTCAGATTGGCAGCGTAGAGATACCACAGCAGGCTTTCCTCAATGTTCTCAAGCTTGATGAAGATAACTAATATTTTAATATGAAAAATTTATCGATTTATATACACATTCCATTTTGTGTTAGAAAATGTTTATATTGTGACTTTTTATCCTTTCCTGCAGATACAACTCTGCAGGAAAGTTATTTTAACGCGCTTTTTGCTGAAATTCTTTATTATAGAGATAAGCTAAAGGATAGTGGATATCTTGTTTCGACGATTTTTATCGGTGGAGGAACGCCCTCATTTCCAGAGTCAGTGTGGATAACAAGGCTCATGGAGATGATAAGAAAATCTTTTGACATTTCTGAAAATTGTGAGATCACAATGGAGCTTAATCCTGGAACAGAAACTCCTGATAAGCTAAAAGAATATAAAGCAGCAGGGATAAACAGACTTAGTATCGGGCTTCAGTCTGCAAATGATGAAGAACTTAGGAAAATCGGTAGAATCCATGATTATAAAACATTTTTTGACTGTTACAGGGATGTTAGAGAAGCTGGCTTTAAAAACGTAAATATTGACATTATGAGCGCACTTCCTGGGCAGAGTATAGATTCTTATACTGAGACGCTGGAAAAGGTTTGCAGGCTTTCTCCGGAGCATATTTCTGCATATAGTCTTATTGTTGAAGAAGGGACACCTTTTTATACTATGTACGAGGATATGAAGGGCCTTCCTACAGAAGATGAAGACAGAGAAATGTATGAAAAAACTTTAGAAGTGCTAACCAAATATGGCTATCACAGATATGAGATATCAAATTATTCCAAGGAAGGATTTGAATGCAGACATAATAAAGTATATTGGCAGCGTGGTGATTATCTTGGCCTTGGGCTTGGCAGTGCTTCCCTTATGGATAACTGCAGATGGAATAATTGCAGAAATATAAAATCATATATCGATAACTCAGGTACTCCGGATAAAATCATAGAAAATCTGGAGCAGCTTAGTATTTATTCTCAAATGGAAGAGTTTATGTTTCTGGGGCTCAGACTTATAAGCGGTGTCAGTCTTAATGATTTTGAAAAGAATTTTGGTAAAGATATCCATGATATATATGGAAAACAGATTAAGAAATTTATTGATGAAGAGCTTCTTGAAAAAGAGGGAGAGTACATAAAACTTACATCTAAAGGATTGGATGTAAGTAATTATGTGATGTCAGATTTTCTGTTAGACTAGAATTGTAATTCTAAAATAATTATTTTTTAATTATTCGTTTATAATATATAGTTTTATTACATTGTAGGATTTTATGATAATTGCTATAATTTAAGTATGTAATTACGTCTTTTTATGGAGGTAATGATATTGCGATTTATCAGAGCGGAGGAGTTAAAACCTGGTATGAGGCTTGCAAGGCCGATATACAGTAAGCAGGGTGCACTATTGTATGACAGGGCAGCTGTGCTTAAGGATCAGCAGAGCATAGAGAATATAAAAGGCTTTGGTCTGATAGGACTTTTTGTGCTTGAACCGGCAGAACCGGTGCCTCCTATGACTGATCAGGACAAGGAATTTGAACGTTTTCAGACTATGATGACGTTTCAGATAAGGGATGAACTTACTTTTATAAGTAAGAATCATAAAACGTCCAATATGATGGTGATTGCAGCCAATATAATAAGAGATTATGGAAATTTAAAAGAAAAACTGACTTTTATTCAGGGACTAAGAAGCAAAGATGATTATATATATAAGCATAGCCTTAATGTGGCAATACTGTGTGCAGTGTTATCTCATACGTTGAAGCTTACTCCTGCTGAGCAGAATGAAGTTGTTCTTTCAGCAATTATCCATGATATCGGAAGACTTCAGGCACCTGCTGAAATAGTTGCCAAAAGGAAAAAGTCTCCGGAAGAAAGAGATGTTATTGCAAAATATGAGGTTGCAGGTCATTCTGTTATTGATGATGTATTTATGGGTGATCCTAATATCCGCAGAATTTGTGCTCAGTCGCAGCAATTATTAATGGAATATAAGAACAATTCTTTTGGAGAGACAGGAAAGCTTTCCAAGGGTGCCAAAATTCTTGCTGTTGCCGGAACATTTGATGTTGAGACTGCTGTTCAGATTGATACAGATCCGTCTTCTGAAGTGTCTGTAATAAAGAAGATGCTTAAAAGAGAAGATATATTTGATTATAATATAGTGCAGGCACTTATGTCTTCATTAAATATACTTGTTCCAGGTGTAAGTGTTGAACTGAATAACGGAGAAAAAGCTCTTGTTATCACAGAAAATCCAGGGGATATTATGCATCCGATCGTATTGTCGTTTAAGACCAATAAGATGCTTGATTTATCAAGATCAATGGATGTTAAAGGGATAGAGATTGTCGATATCATGAAGACAATGGATAACAGGGTTGTAATAAAAGATGTATCTGGTTTTAATTCAAACCCGGAGCCTACTGAAGCAAGGAAAGCTGATGTGGCACATAATATGTCTATGAGTGCATTTAT
>JAILEJ010000072.1 GCA_024688095.1 Butyrivibrio sp. | reverse complement strand
ATAAGCATTCCAAATACTGTATCTGTATTGGTTACCGCACCCGATTTATCAAGCGATTCAATAAGTGTATTAAGGCCTATGAACAATAATATTGTTCCGCCCATTACTTCAGATCCTGATTTATATCTTGTTCCAAAAAGATTTCCTATTTTTACTCCTACTGCAGATATAAAAAATGTTATTATCGCAATTGTAAGTACTGCTATTATTGTATTCTGGAAATGTCCTGCATTTATAACCTGTACCGGAACTGCTACGAATGTTATTCCAACAGCAAGTGCATCTATGCTTGTTGCAACTGCCATCATAAACATTGTTTTTACATCAAATCCGTCATTTTCTTCCTCTTCTTCCGAAAAAGCTTCACGTATCATATTTATTCCAATAAACGCAAGTAATATAAAAGCAACCCACGGCGCTACTATACTTATCCATTTTTCAAACCTCGAACCAACCAGATATCCTATAAGTGGCATTATTCCCTGAAATACACCAAACCAGGTTCCACATATAAGTGATTCTTTTATAGTTAGTTTTTTTACCGCCAGTCCCTTACATATTGATACTGCAAACGCATCCATTGCAAGACCTACTGATAAAAGTAGCAGCTCAAATAATCCCATTAAATTTCCTCTCTTAACCTCTATTTCCTTATTTTTTAATGTTTTCGAAAAAGTTTCACGTGAAATTATTTTTTAATATTCACTTTTGCACAATTCTTTCAAACACAAATTCTTTTTCTTTCGACAAATCCTCTCTGTATATATAACCAAGTCTGTTAAAATCTTTTATTTCCTCCGGTTCTCTTATGTTATTTTCAGCCATAAATCTTACCATCTCACCTCTGCCCATCTTTGCATAAGTACCCTTTGTTACGAGTTTCTCTCCAGATTTTTCAGCAAAAATGATATTTATATATTTGTCATTTGCTGTTAAATATTTTTCAACACATTTAGAATATTCTTTTGATGCAAGATTTATTATAATTCCTGATTCATCATGAACTTCATTATAAATCATACTACCCCAATAATCATATAGGTCTTTATTGCCATTTATTTGAGCTTTAGCCTGCATTTCAAGCCTGTATGGTGTTACCCCGTCAAGTGGTTTTAAAACGCCGTAAAATCCCGATATAATACGCAAATTTTCCTGTACATAATCAAAGCAGTCATTTTCAAATACATTTGGTGCCATATATTGAAATGCTATACCATCATAAGAAATAATTGCAGGTGTAAGCCTTTTATACAAATCCATCTGTTCAATTCTCTTATAATTTGTTTCAGCTATCTTATCATTGCAGCCCCACAGCTTCTTTAACTCCTCCAGGGACTTTCCTTTTAAGAAACTAAGTATTTCTTCTGTCTTCTTTATATATATTGGAAGATCTTTTATCTCCAACATATCGTCATCTGCTCTCATTTTTTTTGCCGGTGAAAGAATAATCTTCATTAAATATGTTCTCCAATTGTTTGCAAATTAACGTTTCACGTGAAATTAATATAATATTTTATTCAAAATACTTGTCTATTCCGTTCGCAATTCCATTTACTATCTTATTTTGGTATTCATCAGTTGCCATTAGCTGATCTTCTGCCGGATTCGTCATATATCCCATTTCTATTATTGTAACAGGGACCTGACACCAGTTAATTCCACTCATAGTATCTGTTTCCCATACATATTCTTTCTTAGCTCCTGTACTTGCCACCATTTCATCTAATATACAAGATGATAATTTCTTACTTGCATCATATAATGCTGAATTATAAGGGTTTGAAGATGTCTGACATATTGTCATCATTCCATTTGCCTCTGAATTTGTGGAACCATTTGCATGAATTCTGACAAAAGCATCTGCATTATTACTATTTGCTATTTGCGCTCTCTCTGAATTACTTATATTTACATCATTAGTTTCACGGCACATTATTACCTGATAACCTCTGTTTGTTAGTTCTGTTTTTAGCTTTAATGATACCTGCAGGTTCAATTCATATTCTGCCATTCCTGTAGATACTCCTGATGTTCCCCCGGATACCTTTGCCTTAGTTTCTGTAGCTCCCGGACCAACTGGTTCCTGAGAACTATCACCTTTTGACTGATGCCCTGCATCAATTACAACAAGATATTGTTCTGAATTATTATCTGTAACTTGTTCCATTGTGTTTGTCTCTGCTTCTGTACTACTCTCACTTGTTCCTGCATTTGATAAATCTGGTGCTTGAGCTTCCTCTGAGCTTTCAGATAAAGTATTATCTATATTATCTACATTTGAAGCCACATCTGTTGATGAACTTTCATTTGAGCTATTTGCTTCCGTCGTTAAATATTTTGATGATACATAACACTTATTTCCTTCTACTTCTATGATATCCCAGTCATTATCATATTTTATTGTATTTATTTCTTCATTTTGATCCAAAACCTTTATTATATCTGATTCTGTTGACGGTAAAGCCCTTATATTTACTTTATCTGTTGTATATTTGATTATACTTTCACTTACATTATCCGAAGCAGAAGTATCTTCATTTTCTTCTATTGATGTTTCTTCACTACTCTCATTATTTTCTTTTATTGCAGAACTTTCTTCACTATTTTCATCATTTCCATCTATAGAAGCTGCTACAATACTATTATCATTTGCTGTCTTTGATTCTGTTTCCTTGTTTTCTTCATTTTGTATATTATCTTCTAATGTAATGGAAATACCTTCATCTGTCGCTTCCTGTATTACATTTTCTTCAACTTGATTTACAAGTTCTGTATCTACTCTTTCATTACTGCAGGCACACAACGACATGGCAAGTATCGTTGTTATTATTCCTGCTTTAATCTTTCTTATCATCTATTTATTTCCTCTTTTATATTCTTTTTCCGTTTTTCATTCTTAAATTTTAATTGTTACTAATTTTAAATTATTTCTTTTTATATTACTATAATTGAATTTTATTGTAAAAATGCTTATATTACATCTTATTTTATTGATTATTTTTAATTTTTTGATATACCTCACGCTCTAAGGTATATATTGTTTATCATGCATCTTATGTGCACTTTAAATGCCATATATACAGGGCATTCTATGCACACTTTGTATTTATGATTTAATTTATATATATTATTCATTTTGTATTATTGATATGTGATTTATATTATGTTTTTATGATATATTTAGAATGCAGTGTGTGTTTAGCGCATATGAAATGCTATATATATTTTAAGCTTTTAGTTTATTTAGTTTGTCAGAAATATACAAATTATCAGGGATATTTTAAATGTTTTATGCATTTTGAATCTTTTATTTAACTACTATATCTAGTATAATAAATATGTTTAGAATATCTGAATTACTATATGTATATGGAATGTTTTCGATATGAAACTCATATTGAATAAAAAGGATTCTTAAAATATAAAGATCATCAAAAATAACGGGTTCTTAAAAAATATCAAGAATGATAAAAATATATAGAATAAAAGAAATATTTAAGGCATTAAGAATATTTAAAACATGATCTCTATATAAAATTCTTGTCATATAATATTTATTTTATATACTGTATATGTAATAAATGCTTTAAGCATTCAAAATACAAAAAGACATAAATTTATAAAGTCTTTTAATTGGGGAATTATATTTATCTAAAAATAAAAGTTTAAAACGGGGATATGGAGGAGAAAAATGACCAAAATAATTGGAATAATCAATAATAAAGGTGGAGTGGGTAAAACAACTACTACATGCCAGCTATCATATATGCTTAGAATGGCTGGTAAAAGAGTTTTACTTATTGATGCCGATTCACAGAAAAATTCTACAGGAACATTCAGAGCAAAATCAGAAGGTGAAGCTACACTTTATGACTGTCTTCTTGCTCCAGATAAATATCGCGTTGATATCGAAGAAACAATCCAGCATACAAAATATATGGATATTATTGCAGGAGATGAGTTACTTGATGATCCAAGTGCCTTATCCAAAGATCTTCAGTCAGGAATGTTAAGACTAAAAAATATGATTGATAATAGCAGCATAAGAGATAATTACGACTATGTACTAATAGATACACACCCAGTAACTGATATGATACTTTATAATGTATTAATGGTTGCCACAGACGTAATAATACCTGTAAGAGCTGGTACATACGAAGCTGAAGGTATTGTAAAGATATTAAAAGTAATAAAGGAAGTAAAGAATTCACAAAATCCAGATATAAATATTGCAGGTATTTTATTTACTGATATAGATGATAGAACAAACATAACTTTATTAGGAAGAACATTAGTGCAGGAAATTGCAGACCAGGAAAAAGATCTTGATTTAAAGATATTTGATACTTATATCAGACGTTCAGTAGCAGTTTCAGAATCACAGGCTATGAGAGTTCCGCTTTTTGAATATAAGAAAAACTCAAACGCTAGTAAAGATTATGAGGCATTGTTACAGGAGTGCTTTGGATTAGACGTTGACTACAGTAATGCAATTGGGATTTAAGTAGGAGGAAAAGTATGGCAAGAGGAAACTTCAAAACAGGAATGAGCGCAATGCTTGAAAATTCTAGAAAAGGTATTATAGAAAGCAGCACAAAAGATACCTCAGAGCGTGAGGTATATAAGGGTTATAATGTATCAAATAAATCCAATGATTCTGAACAAAACAAAGGTACCTCACCAATAAAAGAAAGAAAAATACCTGAAAAAACTACCTCTACTAAACCAGAAGAATCTGCTTCCAAAACACTTATAAGCAGTTCTTTAGAATCAATAAATAAAGAACTGGATAGCAAAATGGATAAATTAAAAGAAAAGCAGGATTCGTTAGAAAAAGCATTAAGTTTTACTGTAGATACAACCAAAGATAATAAAACTGAAAAAAAGGTATCTATCCCGGAAATAACAAAAGAAACAGAAATTATATCTTCACCTATAACAATAGACACATCAATAATAGATAAAATAGAAAATAAAGAACCAATAGTTACAAAACCTGAGAATCAAAATGTTCCATCTACTTATAATAAATCTAAAACCCCTGATTACGAGCATGATATAATAGTTGGAACTAATGGTAAAAATTACGCTGTAATAGAACCATATACAAACCTGACAATAGTAAGAGATGTAAAAACAAGTACAGGTACGACAAAAGAAAAAGTAATTCATGAAATTGATGGAATTACGATGGGACGAAAAGGCGAAAGCCAACCTAAAAAGAATTGTACCTTTAGACCAGAATGTTATGATTATGTAGATAAAGCTGCTAAGTTTTATGGCAAAAAATTTAACACTATGCTGGATCTTATAATAAGAGAATATATGTTAAATCATGAACCACAGTGGTATACACCTGAAAACTAATTATACAAAAACAACACATAACTTTATACAACAACAGTAAAAAGTTATAGTGTTGTTTTTTAAATATTAATTAATTTAAACAACATATTATTTCTTTAATTAAAAAGAGTTAAAAGCCTTACAAATAAAGGGATTTAAACGTTTTTATATGTGAAAATCTGATACAAGTAATGTTATGAAATGATATAAGAGCTGAAATTTTCAGGCTAAAGAGATGTGAAAATAAGGTAAATAAGTCTAAAAAACTAATGTTATAAAAAAGAGCAAGATATGTGGTTTTCTGAGGTTTAAGATGTAAAAAAAACAGTAAGATATGTAAAAAAGTAATATCAAAAAATCACATAACTTTAAACATATGTGTTTTTTTGATAGGTATAGAAAAGCCTATAAATAGGGCATTTCAGTATAAAAAGAAGGATTAACTTATGTGAAAATCTGGCACTATCAGAAAATCACATAACTAAATAGCTTAAAGTTATCATTATTTAGATAAGAAACAAAAAAAATCACAAAATATAGATAAACGACCCGGTCAGTCAAAGTAACTTATGCGAAAATCTGGCACATATTAAAAAATTTTCGACAATTTTACACAAACCCCTAAAAATAAAGCGTTTAGACGTACCTAGAATACGAACTTATGCGAAAATCTGATACAACAAATGCAGAATAGATGAATAACTTATGTGAATTTTTGATATATAACTTATGAGTTTTTTGAGCTCAATATTTACATATGTTCAGTTATTTTGTATAATCTAAATAGTTAAAACACAAAATGTTGTTGGGGTGGAAAATGAATAGTTTAGCAGAGCTTCAGAAAAAAGAAACTCAAAATAAAACCTACATTAAGAGTAATACGCTTATCCAAAGTAAAGGTAAGTCTACACTTTTAAATCAGAAAATCTTAGCAATGGCTATCATACATGCTGTGCAGGACAAAAATGGATTGGTTTCAGCTACTGTAAAGGGGCAGGAATTAAGACGCGTTTTTGGTAAAACATCCAGTTCTTTTTATTCTCAGATTAAAGAATGTATATATCCAGAAGAAAGTGGATCTAAAAAGTCATCAATAATGGACTGGAGAATTATATACAAGGATGATGAAAAACAGCAGATCGAAGCGACTAATATAATCCAGACAGCCTCATTTAAAAATGGAATTCTTGAAATAATATTTGCAAATAATGTAGGAAAATATATAACAGGATTAAAAGGTAATTACACACGATTTAATCTTTCAGAAAGTTTTTCTTTAAATAGTATATATTCCTATAAATTATTTGAATTATGCAAATCAGAATATGATAAACAAAAGGCCTTAGGAAAATTGGATCCAATTATTCTTAATATGGATATTGTTAGTCTTAAGCTATCACTTGGAATAATAGATGCAAAAGATAATCCTGAAGTATATAAAGCTATTAAGGCAGAAGAAAAAGATCTTTCGAGATTTGATAATGGTCTTGTTGGTGAAAAGACAATGGCCAGTTTTGGAAATCTAAAAAGATATGTACTTGAAAAAGCCAGAAAAGAAATAAATGAGAAAACTTCAATTCAGGTAGAATATGACACAATTAAGCAAGGTCGAGGTGGAAAGGTTTCATCAGTAAATTTCTATATAACAAGTAAAGAAAAGCAGAAAAAAGAAAAAGTAAAGGATATTGATGATTTTGAATTGATGGAACTGGTTATCCAATGTTCTCATATAATAAAGGAAGAACTTCCGGCAAAAGATGTTGTTTCTATAATTAAGGCAGCAAATTATGATATTGAAAAGGTTAAGGAAGCATATAAAATAGCTTCATGCCAGGGAAAACAAATTGAAAATCTAACAGGATTTTTGATTAAAGCAATAAAAGAAGGTTATACAACAACTCGTAAAAGCAATTCCTTCAACAATTTTGCTATGGATAGAACATATAGTGATGATGATTGGGAACAGCTTGAAGAAAAACTAATTGATAACTAATATAAGACCCTTTAAACAGAGCGATGCTTTGTTTGAAGGGTTTATTATTGTAGAAAAACAAGGTAATAAAACAAAATGAAAAATAAATATAATATTATTTTATGATGAGAGTCATTTATCTGTAGAATAAAAAAATAGATAATTGCATGATTTGTCTTTCTACTATAAAATTATAAAATATAGAATTTTTTCTAGAAAAGAATATAGAGGAAATAAAATGAAACAAAGCAATGAAATTTGTAAATGGACTTATGTAACAAGAAATAAAAATGAATTTGTTCAGACTGATTGTGGAAAAACATTTTATCCTGCAGACAGGACTGTTATACAAAGTGTGTATGGACAAGCGTTACATGATTGTCAGAGTAGCGATATGATAAGTTGTCCATCCTGTGGTGGCAGAATAAGATTTGTAAATAGTAATGATGAATCATTAAACGGTGTAGAAAATAATGTTATGGTCGAATCTGATAATGAAGTAGATCAGGAAATTAAAAATGAGTCAAAGGCAGATAGAAGAAATCAGCCTAGAAATAATTATAAAAATGATAATCGAAATGATTCAAAGAATGAATCAAGAAACGATAATCGAAACGACTCAAAGAGCGAATCAAGAAACGATAATCGAAACGATTTAAAAAATGAGTCAAGAAACGATAATCGAAATGATTCAAAGAGCGAATCAAGAAATGATAATCGAAATGATTCAAAGAATGAATCAAGAAATGATAATCGAAATGATTCAAAGAATGAGTCAAGAAACGATAATCGAAATGATTTAAAAAATGAATCAAGAAATAATCATCGAGGAAATTCAAAGAATAATTTCAGGCATAATAGAAATAATAAGAATAATTCAAGAAACAATTCTAAAAATGATTCTGGTAATAATCAGAGAAATAATAATTCTCGAAATGACAATAAAAACAAAAAAATGTAATCATTTTTATAGTTTATTTATTAAAAATTAATTGAAATTTAATTAAAATACTAAATATAGTGGTTTATTATATAGATAGGAACTATAAGTTGTGGAAAAGGATGTCCACTTTGCTGACAAGGAGGTAAGCATGATTACAATAAGCAGTATTGATGGTCTTAATAACATGACTATCGGATTAAGTCCTGCTTACAGATTCAAAAAGCAGGAGCCAGAAGAAGGAATATTTGATAATATTCTGAAGGGTGAGCAACATAAACTGGATATTGATATTATGGACAGCAAAGAGTAAACACTAAAAACAAAATTTAGCAACCCATTCATAAAAGGAAACCCCTTAACGAAATGAATTCATTTCGCTAAGGGGTTTCTGTTTATGCTAAATCAATATTTACTCCATCAATTCCTACAAATGCACCATCTTGTGCTTCTGAGGCATCCTTGTGAGCTATAAGCCATTTATTATTAGCTCGAAGAAGTGTGTCTTCTTTGTTTGCAGCTTCAAATTCAGGTTTATCAGTATTTGTTCCCTTTGGAAGAGCAACAAGAACCTTGAATCCCTTAGATGCATCTACATGGCATGGTGCATAATGAAGAGAAGTTGCATATACTTCTACCATCACACCCTTTGGGACTTTAAATGCTTTGATAACATCACTATTTATATGAAAGTTTTCATCAATTTCTGACTGCTTTGCAAGAAGAAGTATGAAATCCTGTGTTCCAAGATTAAATTCGCTGTTTCTGTGATATTCAAGGCAGTTAAGTTTGGTATTGTGGCCGTTACACCAACCAAACTCTACTGGCAAACCTCCAAATAGAGTAGGTGCAATTTTCTTTGCAGTAGCTGTGTTCTGTATAGCAGGTTCTTCAGGAACATAATCGGTACCCTCTGGAAGAGGTGTGCTATTTTCAAGTGCATCAAGAATTTCTGTGACATCGATTCCATCGATAACTTTTCCATATTCTTTAAATTCAGGATCAGTAACATTATAAATTTTCATATAAAATCTCCTTTTTGACTCAATTATTTAAAATAATACGACAATCTTCTAATAATATATATAGTATAAATTTTTTTTATAAAAATACTACTCAAATATAAATATGTTTTTGTCAAAAAATATAATATAATGATAATAAGTGAAAGTTTGTATATTTATAAGTTATATTTAAATTTAAAAAGACTAATATACAATTAATTGAGGGGTGTAGTTTATGAATTCAAAACAGAGAAAACATTATAGAATTGGACTTGTATTATTATTCATTTTGGAGATTATCTTTGTAATAGCTCATGCATTATATATTTATTCATATAATAAAAGTGTACATAAAATAACTGGTGAATCTAAAAATAAGGAAATCAGTGTAGATATCCATGCAAGAGGTGACGAAACCTCTTCATGGATAATAAGAGACCTTGATTTAAATGGAATTATTTATGACGTAGAAATAAAAAATGAATCTGAAAGTGAATTATATTCATGGACGCTACGAATGAATATAAAGCAGGATTGTTATATTAATCAGTTCTGGAATGGTGAGGTGGAAATTCACCAGTATGTTGGTTCAAAAGATGAAGTAGTTCAACGGTTGAATCTTGCAAAGTATTCAAAAGATGAATTAAAAGTAGATTATATGATAAATGATACGGATTTACTGATTCCACTTAAAAAGGGAGATTATATTATTTATCATCCATCTATAGTGATTAAAGAACAGCCAATAAGTATTGATGATTCAGTAGTTGTAGGTGTTATCTTATATTATAAAGATAGTCTTGATCTTACAGATTATGAAATGGATTATACATCTCATAAGGAATTTACAGAGGGCATAGGCTTTTTTGTAATCTGTATTCTGATAGTTGCATGGCTTTTCCTTTGTGCAATGTATTTTTCTATAATTATAATTTATAAAAGTGCTGAAAAAGAGATGGAACTTCGAAAAGCAGGTATCTCTTGTATGGCAGATTTATATGAGATTATTTATATTATAGATATTACAGAAGATACTCTTACGCCTGTTGGAGTATCTGAAGAAAATGATGAAGCAAGACCAAAAGATTTAGGTGCAAATGCACAGCTCAAAAATATGTTTGACTATGATTCAACAGAAGAATATAAGGATCTAATGATTGTATTTGCGGACCTTGAAACATTGCCAAGACGTCTGGAAAAAAGAGACAGCATAGCAATTGAATATTTAAGTAAATATCATGGATGGTGTAGAATAAGATACTTTGCAATGGATAGAGAAGAAGGAAAACCTGTTGATAAAGTTATCTTCACAGTTCAGACTATTAATGAAGAAA
>JAILEJ010000064.1 GCA_024688095.1 Butyrivibrio sp. | reverse complement strand
TAAAAAAGGGAACTAAGTATTATGTTGCTCTTTGTTTTGGGTATAACGATTCGGATTCTGTTAAGTACAGTGAACCTGTTACAGCCACAGGCAAGACTATTATTGGAAGTATTACCGGGCTTACTCAGGCAAGATGGCATGCAAATTCAGAAAAAGTATATGTCACCTGGGATGCACAGACAGCAGCCTCTTATGAATATGTTTTTATGAACCAGAATGGAAAAACAATTACTTCAGGCACATGGTATACAAATACTTATACTCATACTATTTCCAATAAAAAATGTTACAGTTTTAAAGTAAAGGCAACAGCTACCATAAATGGTAAAAAGTATGATAGTGGTTATTCGGAAACTATATATCTTTTTGCACAGCCAATGATCAAAACTTCAAATTTTGGAAGCAGCTTTGCATTAAATATTTCAAATGGAAGACTGACTTTAAAATGGGATAAAGTAAAATATGCAACAAATTATAATGTGTATGTGTCTAAGAAACGTGATTCTGGATATGTTAAAGTTGGAAGTGTCAAAAAATCTAAAAATCAGATTACTATAAAAAGGTTTAATAAGAAAAAATTCAAGAAAAAGGGAACTTATTATGTTTATGTTGAAGCTGTAAGAAAGAAAAATGGTCTTGTAAGTTCCAGTGGAATAAATTATGTATGGCAGTATAAAAATGGTAAGGTCAGTGAAAAATATTACTTTGGTGATTATTGATTTTTATGTGATTTAGGCTATTATATTTTGCTTGATGATAAAGTTTTAAAATGTTATATTTAGTTTACTGTTTGATTGTGACATAAAATGAGGCGCTATGTATAACTTACATACAGCCTCATTTTTTAAAAGTTGAATTTTATATAAATTGGCAGAATATATTTGTGGCCATTTAATTATATATGAGAGGGAAAACAGGTACAGATTTTAATGATTGAAGGAATGATAAAAACACCATTTTTCGTGGTGGATGAAGAAAAATTACTTTATAATCTAAGGATTTTAAAGACTGTCAGAGAAAAAAGCGGATGTAAGATTCTACTTTCGCAGAAGGCTTTTAGTATGTATAGTACATATCCGATTATTTCTAAATATCTGGATGGTACATCAGCTTCCGGCTATTGTGAAGCAAAACTTTCTGATGAATACTTTGAAGGTGAAAATCATGTTTATGAAGCAGCTTTTAGTGATGATGAATTTCCTGAAATTTGTCAGATGTGTGATCATATTGTCTTTAATTCATTATCGCAGCTTGAAAGACACAGAGAAGTATGGGAACTTGCAAAGTCTGAAAAAGAGCTTCATATCGGAATCAGAATAAATCCTGAATTCAGAACTCATGAACTTAATGAGGTGTATGATCCGTGTGCTCCGGGTTCAAGGTTTGGTATAAGGAAGGATATTTTTAATAATATGATTCCTGAAGGGGTGGATGGTATTCATTTCCATGCATTATGCGAACAGAATTTTGAACCGCTCCATAATATCTTCAGAAATATAGAAACCAATTTTGGATGGATGCTTAAGTCAGATCAGATTAAATGGATTAATCTTGGTGGCGGACATCATATTACAAGAGATGATTATGATATTATAAGTCTTATTAATTTCATTAGAGAAATAAAGGTTAAATATCATTTAGATGTCTACATGGAACCAGGAGAAGCTGTTGCTATTGATGCCGGAAGGCTGGTAACTACAGTGCTTGATATAGTGGAAGCAAGTGACATGAATGTCATTATTGTAGATGCTTCAGCATCCTGTCATATGCCTGATGTTGTGGAAATGCCTTACAGACCGCCTATTAAAAATGCAGGTGAAAAGGGAGAGAAGAAATATACATATAGAGTTGCTTCCAAATCATGTCTTGCTGGAGATGTTATGGGATTTTACAGCTTTGATAATGAAATTCAGATTGGAGATAAGCTTGAATTTGAAGATATGGCTATGTATAGCATGGTAAAGACAAATACATTTAATGGTATGAAGCTTCCAACTATTGCATACAAGAAAATGAATGGAGATTGTCAGATTGTAAAAGAATTTGGATATGAAGATTTTAAATCCAGATTATAAAGATATTTACTAATATAAGGATAGTTTCTTTATTTTGAATTATCAATCTATTAAATGAAAGCAATTCCAATTGGCTGAATATTCTGATAATAGCATTTTTAATTGCACGGATTATTATAATCCTGCATAAATAAAGCAAAAGTGCCTAAAATTCAGTATTTTAGAGTTTATTTATAAAATATGACTAAAATGGTCAAAGTTATTTTTGTTATTTTAGGTATTAATATTTTATCCACAATAGCTAAATATTATTATAAAGGATTTAATCTTTGACATTTTTATTCATTAGTATAAAATAGTGTATGCGTTTATTTGCGTCATTATAATTTTTATAATAAGTAAAGAAGGAAAATATTTATGAAGATCAGAACCAGATATGCACCAAGTCCAACAGGTCGTATGCACGTTGGTAATTTGAGAACAGCTCTTTATGCTTATCTTATTTCAAAGCATGAGGGTGGAGATTATATCTTAAGAATAGAAGATACAGATCAGGAACGTTATGTTGAAGGCGCAACTGAGATTATTTACAGAACACTTAAGGAAACAGGTCTTATTCATGATGAAGGTCCGGATATTGGCGGACCAGTAGGTCCATATGTACAGAGCGAGCGTCAGGCAAGTGGAATTTATCTTGAGTATGCAAAGCAGCTTGTAGAAAAAGGCGAGGCTTATTATTGCTTCTGCACTCCTGAGAGACTTAAGACTCTTACACAGGTTATAGATGGCAAGGAAGTTAATGTTTATGATAAGCATTGTCTTCATCTTTCAAAAGAAGAAGTAGAAGCTAATCTTAAAGCCGGTATGCCTTATGTTATCAGACAGAATAACCCTACAGAAGGAACAACTACATTCCATGATGAGCTTTATGGAGATATCACAGTAGATAATTCAGAGCTTGATGATATGATCCTTATAAAATCTGATGGTTATCCAACTTACAATTTTGCCAATGTTGTAGATGATCATCTTATGGGAATTACCCATGTTGTAAGAGGTAATGAATATATTTCTTCATCACCAAAGTACAACAGACTTTATGATGCATTTGGGTGGGAGGTACCAAAGTATATACATTGTCCTCTTATTACAGATGAAAATCATAATAAGCTTTCTAAGAGAAGTGGACATTCTTCATTTGAAGATCTTATAGAACAGGGATTTATTTCAGAAGCTGTTGTAAACTTTGTTGCACTTCTTGGATGGTCACCTGATGATAATACAGAAATCATGAGTCTTGATGAACTTATAGAAAAATTTGACTATAAGAGAATCAATAAATCACCTTCAGTATTTGATTTTACAAAGCTTAAATGGATGAATGGTGAATACCTTAAGAAGATGGATGATGATAAGTTCTACGAGCTTGCACTTCCTTATATGAAAGAAGCTATTTCAAAGGATGTTGACTTTAAGAAGATTGCAGCAATGATCAAAACCAGAATTGAAATATGGCCTGATATTGCTGAAATGGTTGATTTCTTTGAAGAACTTCCTGATTATGATACAGCTATCTATACTCATAAGAAGATGAAAACTAATGAAGAGACTTCACTTGAGGTTCTAAAAGAGATTCTACCTGTATTTGAAAAACAGGATGATTATTCTAATGATGCTCTTTATAGTGCAATTCAGGAATTCATTACAGAAAAAGGATGTAAAAATGGTTATGTTCTCTGGCCTGTAAGAATTGCTGTAACAGGAAAGGCCATGACTCCATGCGGAGCTACAGAAGCCATGGAAATTCTTGGTAAAGAAGAAAGTATTAAACGTATTAAAAAAGGAATTGAATTACTTGAAAAATAAACAATTACCGGATATACACGGTAGTGCCGCACAGATGGAAGCAATCCGTCATGTAAATGGGCCTGCAATGGTACTTGCGGGTCCTGGCAGCGGCAAAACCTTTGTGATTATCCATCGAATACAGTATCTTATTGAAGAGTCGGATATTGATCCATCTTCAATTCTTGTTATCACTTTTACAAAAGCAGCTGCGCTTGAGATGCAGCAGAGATTTCTAAAACTCACTGATTCTGAATTTCCAGAAGTTCATTTCGGAACATTTCATTCATGTTTTTATCAAATACTCAGATCTTCAGGTTTTAAAGGAGATATAATAGGTGAAAGCTATAAATATAAGCTTTTGGAAAAAATTTTGCAGGATATTCCCGGTCAAAATGATGATGATATATCTTCTGAAAATATAAAAACTCTTTTATCAGAAATAAGTAGAATAAAAAATAGCGGTAAAGAAGCATCTGAACATCTTGAAAATATACCTTTTAGTGATAGCTTTAATAATATCTTTTCTGAATATTCTAAAATGCTCAGAAATCTACAAAAAATCGATTTTGATGACATGATCTTAGAGTGTTATTCGTTTCTAAAAAAATATCCCAGAGAATTAGAAAAGTGGCAAAACAATTTTAAATATATTCTTATTGATGAGTTTCAGGATATAAATGATATGCAGTTTAAAGTAATAAATATGCTTGCTGCAAGATACAGAAATTTATTTATTGTTGGTGATGATGATCAGTCTATATATCATTTTAGAGGATCTAAGCCCGAACTCATGCTTGGCTTTGATCATTATTATCCTGATGTGAAAAAAATTTTTTTAAATACCAATTACAGATGTGGTAAGAAAATAGTCAGTTTGTCTCTTTTATCTATAAACGAGAATAAATCACGTTTTTATAAAGATATAATCTCAGGAAATTCAAATGAAGGTAATGTTGTTTTGAAAAATTATACAACAAGAGATGAAGAATATAAGAGCATGGTAAGTTTTTTGCAAAAAAGAGATGACTTAAATGAAATTGCTGTAATATTCAGAACTAACTCTGAAATAGAAGTTTTTTCACTGTATCTTAAAGAATATGGGATTTTGCATGTGACTAATTCCGCCCAGAAAAAATATTGGGATAGGCCATATATAATTGATATTCTTTCGTATCTTGATTTTGCAAACGCCGGAGAAAAAAGAAGTGATTATTATAGAATCATGAATAAGCCGCTTAGATATTTTAGCAGAGACAGTGCTCCTGATGAAAAGATAAGTCATGCATCTTTAACAGCTTATTATAAAAATAAGAAATCAATGCTTTTTGAAGTTGATAAATTTTATCGGGAGATTAAGATGCTTAAGAGTTTACGGCCATATCTTTCAATAAAATTTATTAGAAATGCAATTGGATATGAAAAATTTATTTTATATAAAAAATCTGATGATGAAATATCCAGGATAAAGGCTGATCTTGATAATTTAGAAAGGATTGCAATGCGTTTTCAGGATTACAAAAGCTTTAGACGTGAAGTTTTTCGTCTGTGTGAGGAAGAACGTGATGAAAATTCAAGAGATAATAAATCATCTAAAGAGGGTGTCAGGCTTATTACAATGCATGCATCTAAAGGGCTTGAATTTAAAACTGTCTGGCTACCTGATTTAAATGAAGGAATTGTTCCGGGAAGGCAGGCAACACTTACGGAAGAAATTGAGGAAGAAAGACGAATGTTTTATGTTGGGATGACCAGAGCAAAGGAAAATCTTATTATGTCTTATGTGACAGGAAGTGGGAGCAATCAGATGATGGCATCAAGGTTTCTAAGACCTTTTAAAAAACGGAAATAAATATAATAATAGAGATTGTAATATTTTTGTGTTGTATGCTATTATTTGATTAGAAAAATATTTTGGAGGAAACTATTAGTGGAATTTTCAAAGATTGCAACTGACATGAATACAAAAATACAGAATGATTCGTCAATGACAGTTGATATAGAGCTTGAATCAGGTGAGAATGTAACCTGCGCAATTATAATCGTGCTTACTGTAAAAGAAAAGGACTACATAGTCTTACTTCCACTTGATAAAAATGGAAAAAATGAAGATGGCAATGTCTGGTTCTATCAGTTTATTGTAAAGAGTGAGGATGCTGAACCTGAACTTGGATATATTGCTGATGATGATGAGTATGAACAGGTTGCCGATGCTTTTGATGAGTATCTCGATGACGTAGAATTTGACGAGATGATCGATGTCGACCCGGATGATGAATAAATGCTACTAAAAAGGATACCTTATCGGGTATTCTTTTTTTGTAAGTGCATAAATCTTTCAGATGTGGTACTATTATTTAGTTGTAGACTTATAAAGGACAACATGAAAGGCGAGAAAATTGCAAGATAAAATTCAAATTACTAAAATCAGACCATATCCTTTAGGAAACAATATTTTGGGAAATGCATTTAATATCTGCACTATTTTTGGTGGTGGTGAAAAGTGTGGAATTAATTTCTATAACACCAGAACGCACAAAAATAAGCTTGTTATGATTCCAGATGAATGCAGATTTGGAAATGTATGCAGCTGTAAGATCGTTGGAGTTCTTGAGGAGTATAATGCATATAATCTGTATGAGGATGGCAGATATTTTTGTGATCCTTATGCTGATAATGTTATTGGACTTGAAAAATGGGCTGCTGATGTTAGTGAAGAAGCTTTATATAATGCAATAAGGCCTCAAAATAATAATGTTGATACAGGAGTAAGACCTCATATTCCTTATGAAGATATGCTTATATATCTTTTAAATATCAGAAGTTTTACCAAAAATAACAGTAGTGAAGTTCCATCAAGATTTAGAGGCACTTATAAGGGAGTTATTTACAAAATACCTTATATAAAGTCTCTAGGTTTTAATGCTGTTGAAATAATGCCTGTATATGAGATGAATGTTGTTCATAAGATTAAGATAAATGGTTCAACAGATAACAAAAATAATAATTTTGTATTTAATGATAATGGTAATTTGAGAGATTCAAGTACTTTAAAGCCAAAGATTAACTTATGGGGCTTCGAAGATGGATATTACTTTTCTCCAAGAAAAGCATTTTCTTCTGATCCTGAAAATGCTGAAGAAGAGATCAGTGAAATGATTAAAGCATTTCATGATAATCATATGGAGGTTATTCTTCAGTTTTATTTTGATGATAAGGTAAACAGAAATATTCTCATAGAATCGCTTAGATACTGGGCTTATCATTATAATATTGACGGTATTCATTTAAAGGGTGACAATGTTCCTCTTGATATGATTACAAGTGATCCATATTTAAAAGATATTAAGATCTTTTATTATGGATTTGATTATGGAAGACTATATGGAAGGCAGCTTCCAAAGAGAAGAGTTCTTGCAAGCTATAATGATGATTACATGTTTGTCTGCAGAAGATTTCTTAAGGGAGATGATAATACAGTAAGTGATTTTTTGAACTGTATGATTGGCAATTCCAATGAACATGGAATCATTAATTATGTATGTAATTACGATGGCTTCAGGCTTAGTGATCTTGTAAGCTATGAGCATAAACGTAACGAAGATAATGATGAAAATAACCAGGACGGTACAGATAATAATCTTAGCTGGAACTGTGGTTTTGAAGGTAAAACAAGAAAAAAGAGCATTTTGGACATCAGATTAAAGCAGATGAAAAATGCTCTTACTATGCTGTTTATGGCTGAGGGTACGCCACTTTTATATAGTGGTGATGAGTTCGGTGATTCTCAGGATGGTAATAATAATCCATATTGTCAGGATAATAAGATCGGACATGTTGATTGGAAGAATCTTGAAAAAAATAAAGATTTCTTTGAGTTTGTAAGATTTCTTATCAGGTTTAGAAAAAAGTATGGTGTTCTTCATAAACCCAATCCGTTTAAGCTTATGGATTATAATGCTACAGGATATCCTGATCTTTCTTATCATGGAACGGATTCCTGGAGACCTGATCTGTCTAATTATAGTCATACAATTGGTATGTTATACAGTTGTGAATATGAAAATAAAGATGTAAATGATTTCATTTATATTATTTATAATATGCACTGGACACCTGTCATGTTCTCTCTGCCAAAGCTTCCTGATGGAATGAAGTGGTATGAGATTGCTGATACAGCAAACGACAAGGTAGATGAAAAGGGACAGCTTTTGGAAAAACAGCAGGAAATAACCTGTGTCGAGCGCTCAATCAAGATTCTTGTAGGTAAGGGGAAAGTCATAACAGGCAAAAAAAGGCTAAATGAATCTGATAAAAAGAGTGCTAAATCAACTAAAAAGAATGAGCAAAAAGATTTTTTGAACAATACTGTTTCAAAAAACATGACATCCAAAGCTATAGAAAATGGGACATTAGATAAATTTTTGAAATCCAGGCAATTGTGATGTTGCTTGAAAAAAAGGAGTGTTTTTTGGAAATTTCGGAGAGTGGAAATTTATATCCTGGAATTAAGTTAAAAAATATAATAGGTCATTTTTGTACAATTACTCATCACAGACATCTTGTAAGAAAGAACTGTTTTAAAATGGGTCTTTATTATCAGGGGCTTACACATGATCTTTCAAAATATTCATTCGAAGAGTTCTGGACAGGAGTTAGATTTTATCAGGGTAATAGAAGTCCGAATGCTGCAGAACGTGATATGAATGGATTTTCTTCTGCATGGCTTCATCATAAGGGAAGAAATAAACATCATTATGAATATTGGATGGATTTTACCAAAAATTCTCCATATGAAGGTGGATTATCTCCATGTAAGATGCCTGATAAATATATTGCAGAAATGATAGCTGACAGAGTTGCAGC
>JAILEJ010000051.1 GCA_024688095.1 Butyrivibrio sp. | reverse complement strand
ATAAATAACACTAGTATCAATCTTGTCAAGATCCTTAAATGCCGTTCTCTCCATAACAGCCTTTAATTCCTGATTCATGCTACTCAGTTTCTGGCTTACTCCCTCAGCTCCATTTTCCTTAAGGGGCGGCATAATTGCCCTGCCTACGCATACTGCATCAGCACCAAGAGCCAGAGCCTTAAAAACATCCATTCCAGACTCAAAACAACAATCCGCAAATATAGGAATTCTATCCCCAATTAAGTCTTTAATCTTAGGTAGTATCATTAGTGGAGGAATAGCATAATTCATAATACCATGATGATGAGATACAATAATTCCAGCCGCTCCCATATCCAGACATTTCTTTGCATCCTCTATACTGAGAACCCCCTTAACTATAAAAGGCAATTTTGTAGCTTTTACGAAGCTTTGCATTTCCTCAAAGGATTTGGATTTCATTGGAAGACCAAGAACATTATCATATTGTCCATCTCCTGAAAAAGCGTGATCAATGTCCATACCAACTGCAAATGCACCTGCTTCCTCAGCTTCATGGATTTTTTCAAAAACCTTTTCATTATCTCTATGTGGTTTTACAATTTTTATAACCTTAGCTCCCGTAGCACACATGGCCTTGATTTCACTTTTCTCTCCCATTCCGGAAAAGCATAGGGCATTTGAAAGATATGCCCCCTTTGCCATTTTTTCCATTCCATCTTCTGCAGTATTATTAAGATGTGATAAGGCTGCTGTGGTAATTGGCATAGAAAATTCATGACCAAAAAGATTAATCTTAGTATCAGGAATATCACTATCTATATGCCTCATCTCAATCATAAGACTATCAAAATAGTCCCTGGTAATCTGATTTGAATCCCCTTTATTATTCTCCATTTTATACTCCTAAATCACTTACACAAAAATATATTTATAGCTTACTACGTCTTGAATCATAGCATATACGTCTAGATAAAACCTTTATATTTTTGCTATCAATAACCTGCTATTTAACTATTTCAAGCAGTTCTTCAAGCCCATCCCTACACTCCTGATCAAGACTTTTAACCGAATCTCTTAAAGCCTCTTCATCCTTCAGGCTTATCTTTGCCCCCATATCATTAAGCCTTTTAGCAAGATCTGCCCCATAATTATAATCACTATAATAAATATTAGTCCAGGCATCCGTATCACTAGCAGAACCAGTAAAAAGCTCCTTGGACGAAGCATCAGAAAACTTAAGTCTTATCTGAATGGAACCGTCTTCTTCATAAATATCCATTGAATCCACGTCCTCTATAGAGTAACTCTTAAAGCTTCCATTTTCCTTTACCCTAAACTGATTCTCCTCTATAACTATATAATTATTATATGCAAATGCTATATAAATAATCATTGATATTAGAAGCAGTCCCGAAATACCATATCTTATAAATGTAATTATTTTGTCACTCAGCCATGAAAACAAAATATTCGTCTCCATCATAACTATAATCCAGATTACAGATATAAGGACCATAATATACATCATTATACTTCCACTATAAGCGATTCTTAATGGGATAGAATCACTACCTAATTCCGGCATCATACTATCAAGAAGAATTCCACTAAGTAACATAGAAATAAATAGAAAAATAATAATAACTATAATAAGGCCAATAAAACGAATAATTCCCAAAATCATATCAAAACCTTGATAAGCCATATCATCAACCCTGGTTTCAAGCCTTTTTCTAAAAACCTCCCTATATATGTAAGCCACAATAAGTGGAATAATAATGGATAAAGCCGCCATTATCAGATTTATAGGCTTTTTATAAATGACAAATGTTATTACATAAAACAGGGCTAATATAACCTGAAATATAAGAAGTTTTCCAGCAAGGCAAGCAAAAAATCCATAAACATCTATACTGTGGGCTCTCATTATATTTCCCAGCTTGGTATTAGGACTTAGAATATACTCCGGACTGGTTCCCTTACTTTTTACTCCTTTTATCAGAGTATATTTTCTATAATATGACATAGATAAATATATTAATAATACTATTTGAACTATATTACTATTAAGAAAACCACCCTCCTTTTTTCCTTCAATATCACTTACCAGAGATAGTAATAGAGTCATAACCCAGATAATTATCCAGCCTATCTGAGTTTTATTAATATTTGTAATTCTTTTAATCAGATTCTTTTCCTTCATCATCCTAATCCTTTTATTTATGACCTCTTATAGCATTTCCAAAAATATATGAAAATATCCTGGTCATATTTTTTCTCCTGATTTTCTATAAAATCTCCCTGAGTCTTGAAGCTCCATGCTTTTCAAATATGGTCTCACGGTCACCAATTTCTATAATTTCTCCATTTTCCATTATTACCACATAGTCAACAATATCTGAAACCTCTTCTAAAAGATGGGTAGATAATAATATGCCAATTTCCTTATCTCTGGCAGCCTCCACCAGAATATTCACAAGCTCTGTTTTTACCACAGGATCAAGGTTAGCCAGAGGTTCATCCAGAAAAATAAATTCAGGATTCCTTGCTATGGCAAATACAATCTCTGCCTTTGCCCTTTGTCCTTTAGATAAATCTCCATAGGTCTTATCCATTACATCCAAAATTCCAATCCGACCAGCCAATTCATCAAAATATTTCTCATTAAAATCAGGATATAATGGTCCTAGAAATGCCATATTTTCCCTGATAGTCATTGACTTTACGCACCATTCCATACCCACAAAGGCAACCTTCTCATGGTAAATATGAAGATTCTTACTATTTATCTCATCACCCTTATATAAAATCCTTCCACCATCAGGTTTTATAGCAGCAAAAAGAAGCTGCATAAGAGTGGTTTTGCCAGCTCCATTATGTCCCAGAAGACAGCTGATATAGCCCTTCTCCAATTTCATAGATAGATTCTTAATGGCAAATATATCTTTTCCCTTTTTTATTTCATAGGATAAATCAATTGCTTCAATCATTTATATTTCCTCAAATAATCTAACTTTTGCATATTAAACATTTTCTATTATTATATTTAATATCATTCTCAAACATATCTAATATTATTCCTCAGAATATTAAATATTTTTCTCAAACATATCTAATATTATTTCCCAGTATATTTAATACTATTTACTCTCTCTATTTAGTTTTATTCCCACAAAATATCCAACATGGAGGCCGCCTCTTCCTTGGTCATCCCTGAATTCTTAGCATCCTTTATCCATCCATCAAGTCTTTCCTCCAGACCCAGGGTCTCCTTCTCCTTAAGATAATTGAGATCAGGATTATCCACATAAACACCCTTACCGGGAACAGAATAAACAAGTCCCTCCTTCTCCAGATCCTCGTAAGCCCTTTTTATAGTTATAACGCTTATCTTAAGATCCGAAGCAAAACCTCTTATAGAAGGCAGAGCCTCACCCTCCTTAAGTCTGCCCGATACAATCTCTTCCTTAATCTGCTGCTCTATCTGTTCATATATAGGCATGGCACTTTTGCTATTTATATTAATATTCATCTAATTTTCCTCGTTTTCAATATAAGTAAAACTCACATCTCCAGGCTCCCAGTATTTTATATTTACATATATATTGGCAAGAGCTACCAAAATCATAAGTCCCATAAATATATGATGACCAATATGATCATAATTTCCAATTTTTATAATCCTGCTTAAAGTCAGGGATAAACCGAAAAAATAAAATGCACCACCCGCAATAGTATCAAGTAGATTTAATATATATTTAACTGGATTTTGAGAATATAAAACCTTTTGTTTTTTCTTAGTAGAGTCTAAATCCTTATAATGACCACTCATTACTGTACTCATTCCAAGCTCGAATGATATAACAATAGAAAATAGAAAATATACCACCATAAAACCAGTATGTTCCTTTATCATATGTAAATTCCATATCTTGGATATTATTTCTATATTACTAAAGGATAATATCAATATACGTCCCAGCAATCTGAGAATCATATATTTAAGGCTTATATATAAAACAACTGCTAGTTTTTTATACTTTAATTCCTCTCTGGTAAGAGGCAGGATCTCATATATATCACTATCCATAAGTACCGCTTCAATAGGCACAACAATTAAAAGCATACACCATCCTGCATTTGCCGAAAGCATAATAATAAGTCCAAAAATAATATTAAATACAATTAAATTCTTATGATAGGACATTCTTATAAATAATTCATTTTTACAATCCTTTAAAGCCTGATACATCCTGATTTCCTTCCTGATTTTTTTATCTATTTATCTTTTAATCATTTAATCTTTTTATCTTTTATTTAGTCCTCATTCATTGAAGTCTGAGAATAATACATTATTTCCCTTAATTCAGCCATTCTGGTATATCCCATTAATTCTTCACTAAGATTACCCTTTCTCATATCCACCATAGCTTCACTATGAATTCCTGTAAGAGCCTTTTTAACCACCATCTCTGGAGGTATTTCAGAAAGTATGGAATCTGCGGCCTCTACAATCCTGAAACCATCCTTTAATTCATCTAAAGAACCATAAAACTTAACTACTCCCCCATCCATCCAGAGTATCCTGTCAGCAATACGTTCCAGCTCGTCTACCAAATGAGTAGCATAAATAACCATGTTTTTTTCATCCTCCACAATCTTTCTCATAAGGTCGTAAAATTCATCTCTGAAATCCACATCAAGATTTCCTGTAGGTTCATCAAATATATAGCATGATGCGTCATATGACATGGCAAATGCAATCTGATGTCTTATTTTTTGCCCCTTAGATAGATCAAATATTTTTTTCGTAAGGGATATACCATATTCCTCCAGCAATTTCTTATATTTTGTCATATCAAAGCCATCATAATATTTCCCGTATAATTTTCCTATTTCTTCTGATTTCATAGAAGGGTTGAAAACTGATTCTTCCAGGACATAGGCGAGTTCTCTTTTGTATTCTTTAGGCTTTTCATAGGAATCTATATCTCCAAGCTTTATAAATCCGTCATTTTTTTCTGGCTTATAGGCTCCAAGAATAGTTCTGATTAAAGAGGTTTTCCCACTTCCATTCTCTCCTATTATCCCAAGTATTTCTCCAGGATATGCTTTAAAAGAAATCTCCCCTAATATAAAATCACCCATATTTTTTCTTAAATTTTTAACCACTAATTCACCACTCATGATTTAACCTCTATAGTTTCAAAGCTTTCTATTATAACTATTTAATCTATTTTACCCATTTAATCTATTTTACCCATTTAATCTATTTGAACATCCCGACCATTTTACTTAATATATATTTTCATAACTCGTTTCAATTCTTATTTTTAATTATTAGCCCTTTCCAATATACACAATATACACAGTATATACAGTTATACACGCACTGTCAATAACAATATTTTATTTCCATATACTCAAATAAAAAAAAGGCATATATCATTTTAGATATAGCCTAAAAGAAAATCGGGCATATACCTTTTATGGTATACACCCGTAAGTTCATACTGTAAATTTAATCTTATTTGCCCATAAATTTATTATAGCAATTAAGAAGGTTCGCATAATCATCACCTGATGAAAGATCAGTCCAGCTAAATGTAGTTTCAAATCTACTATAACCATCTTGTTCATAGGTTGAAATTGAAATATTATTAAACTCATCTTCAGTAATTACAGATTCGTCTGAAAGCTTTGTATATTCTACAGTATCGCCATTTACATATTTAGAAGCAAGATCATTAACTCCAAATGTTCCATTTTCTAGTATAAAGGCACTGATTGTTTCTACTCCCTCACCAGCAGATACTCTTGTTGAATTAGAAGCTATATATACATACTTTGAGCCGTTAGTAAATGTAATAAAATTACCATCAATAATAAAATCAGGATAATCCATACCGCCATCTATATCGCCCGATGAATTATCTGGTGTACAATCAACAAGACCGTCTTTGTTTTCATTTACTTCATAAACCTTTGCATAAGTATACATTCCTGATCCCTGACATGAAGCAGCAATTATTTCCATTCTTCCATTGCGATCAAGATCCGTAACTGTATAATATCCCTGTTCAAATACACCCTTCCAAGTATCAGCATTATTAACAATAACCTGAAGCTGTTTATCCTCATCTGCTTCTATACTATCATCACCAGCTACAACTACAGCATTATCACTTTCCTGACTTATAGTTTCTGTACTTGTCTCTGTAGTTTCAACTTTTGCTTCAGAACTGCTATCTGATTTCATACTTGAAGTTGTATCTGAAGTCGCATTAGATGCCTCACTTGTTGCTTCTGTCGTCTCAACAGACGCAGCTTCTGTAGATGCCTCTGTTGCCGCCTCTGATGGCGCCTCTGTAGCTTCAACCGATGCAATTTCTGTACTTGTTTCTGCTTCACTGGCTGCTTCACTAGTGACCTCTTCAGTTACATCACTAGCAGCATCACCTTTTCCACATCCACACATTGCAGTTGCAAGTGCTATACACATTCCTGTACAAATAAACCTTTTGGATAAATTATTTGGTAATTTTCTCATGATTCCTCCTACATATTAATACTTTTAAACATATTATTGAATTAAATATGTCCCTTTATTTTTTCATGCATCTCATTTATAAACTAATAATCCATCAAAGTCACATCAAAATAAGATACATAAAACATCAAATAAGTATTATATACATAAGTTTAATATTTTTAACCAAATGTATTACCTTTATTAGATTTATTTTCAGCTAAAACTACTTATTATATTTATTTACTGCCAAAAATACTTATTATATTTAGGTGTATATAAAACTATATATTATCTATTTCTAACACAATTGGAGCATGGTCCTGGCGTTCCCCAGAATCAAGCATTTGGGATTTTTTAATAGAATCCTTAATTCTGTCACTAACCAAGAAATAGTCAAGGCGCCATCCCGCATTATTAATCTTACTGGTCTTTATTCTCTGAGCCCACCATGAATATACACCCTTCACCTGGCCATTCACATATCGGAAGCTATCAGTGAATCCCTTTGATAGAAGATTTGTAAAGCCTGCCCTTTCTTCATCTGTAAATCCAGCAGACATATGATTAGTATCTGGATTAGCAAGATCAATTTCCTGATGAGCCACATTAAAATCTCCACATGCAATAACTGGTTTACTTTCATCAAGCTTACTCAGATAATCTGCATATAGCTTGTCCCATTCCTGACGTTCAGCCAGACGCTTTAAACCATCACCTGCATTTGGTGTATATACATTTACAAAATAGAACTTATCAAATTCCAAGGTTAAAAGACGTCCTTCGAAGTCCATAGTATCAGGCGCTCCTATTTTAGGAACTATTGAAGTTGCTGATAATTTCTCCTTGTAAAGGATCATGGTACCTGCATAACCCTTCCTGGCTGGAGGTTCTGAGCTTACCCACACATATTTAAAACCTGGAAATGTATCTTTTAGTATTTCCTCATGCTTTGATGATGGTCCTGTAGCCGGAAGCTTAGTCTCCTGAATGGCTATAACATCTGCCTCCTCATTCTTTATTGTTTCAAGAACTGCCCTGGAAAGTCCTGCTCTTGGAGATGTGGACGTTAATGCAGCATTTAAGGAATCTATATTCCAGGAAATAAATTTTAAACCTTTTGATTCTTTCATAATTAAATACTCCTATTTTCACTCATAATGTACCCCATATTTCACTAAACCCTGGAAATTTTTTAGGGAAACATTATAAAATATTTACTCTAACTACTGTTCAATCATATATTCTCTACGTTATTATCTCTCGATTTTTATAATTATCTTTCCCTCTGGATTCATCTTCTCTAAAATTACAACACCATCGATGGTATAAAATCAATTATTTTCAAAAAATTTTCCCTTAACACTCCTTAACTCATCTAAGTTATCTACAATATGATCCGGTTTCTTACTTTCGTCATCTATGCTCTGATGAATGACTACTGCAATAACCACCTGGTTATATCCAAAACTTTTATTCCCTCGATGTCATAGTCATCATGTGAAGTATTAGCTATTAACACTTTAGGGTATGCATCTTTAATTGCTCTTAGTGGAGAAAGTTCTCGTTCTATCGTGGCAGGATCAGAAATATTATCAGCAACCTGAATATACATTTTTTCATTTTGCTTCATTGCCACAAAATCTATTTCTTTCTGATATAGTTTACCAACATAAATCTCGTAACCTTTTCTCAGCAATTCCAGCGCAACTAGATTTTCGTATGCTCTGCCATAATCCATATTTCTCGTTCCAAGCATTGCATATCTAAATCCCAAATCGCTGAGATAATATTTATCAGATGTCTCTAAATACTTTTTCCCTCGTATATCATATCGCTTCACTTTATAGAACATAAATGCACTACAAAGATACTTCATATAATTGCCTACAGTTATATGATTGGTTTCGACTTTATTTTGCTTAAAAACATTACTAACCTTGCTGGCCGATGTAAGATTAGAAATATTATCCATCATATAATCTGTTAAAGAATCTAGCAAAGCCTCTTCCTTAATGCCATATTTGTCTACAAGATCACGTTTTATAATTGTAGTATAGACATCTTTTATATAGGATGACTTATCCTCTTTTTCACTATACACATAAGATCCGGCCAAGCCACCATTCATAACATAGGAATCCAG
>JAILEJ010000505.1 GCA_024688095.1 Butyrivibrio sp. | reverse complement strand
TATATAGATGATATAAAGTCAACTATTATATATTTTATCTGATTAGAGCTGTTTTGCTTTTATTTGATCGAATAATTTTTTCAAAATGATGACATTACAAATTATTGAGAATGATCTATAGATTTACTTGAGCCAGCGCATAAAACATGGCTTCTGTTAAATTATTATTACCTTTAAATCTGTAACTGTCATGACTCACAATTTCTAGTATTGCATTATATACACTGCCTACGTCAGTGTGATGATGATATTCTCTCTCATCTCCATGTCTATGGTTTAAGATGTAATAACAGTCACGATCCATTCCGCTTTGCCTTATCTGTTCTACTTCTCCTCTGGAAACATAGGTCGCAACCTTAATAATCATCCAGTAATCTCCGTTCCTGGATTTAATTTCATACATAGAGTCAGATTTAGTTATAACTTTAAAATAACGAAGTGATAATAGCTTCTTTTCTTGAATTGTAAACATTTGGAAAATCTCCTTGAATAAGGACCATGAATTTATGTAACAGATGAAACTATATCAGAAAAACTAACATATGTAAATATGTATTTTTGTAATATCTATTTTATCAATGAAAATAATTGAAATAGAGCCATTTTATAGACAAAAGTCCTTATTACTTTAGATATTATTCAGGAGGCCGTATAAATATAATGAAAACAGATAAAAAAGATACTATTGATAAGATAATAAATACTGTTTTAGTATCAGATCCAATGTCACCACCGTTAAATATATGTAAGATTACAGCGCAGGATACAATACCGGTTTATGCTTGTCATGAAAAACAAAATTTGATAGAAACATATCCGGGTTTTTTTACAAAATCCTATTACATAGGAGAAAATAACTATCAGACTGAAACAGAAGATGTTGAAAAAATTATATTTACAAAATTTAGAGGAATTCTCAATTCTATAGGTTCTAATTGCGAGATGGGGATAACCATACATAATAGAAATATTAATATGGATGATTTTAAAGACAGGGTACTAAATAAGGAGCAGGGTGATAACCTGGATGATCTTAGAAGAGAACTTAATAAAATCATACTTTCAAGGATTCAGGAAGGGAAAAATGGGATTGAAAAAAAGAAATATATAACAGTAGGAGTACATACTGATTCCCTAAAAAAAGCAAATGCTACTTTTATCAGGTTAGATAGAAGTCTCAATAGTAGTTTTCAAAAAATACAATCATATGCAAAGCCTATACCTATGGAAGAACGTCTTGAAATATTGCACGACATATATAACCCCGACAGAGCCGGTGAATTTTTAACCAGAGTAAAGGTTACGGATAAAAATGGTATTACACATGAAAAAGCAATATTTGACTTTGATAACATGAGAGCAATGGGGCTTGGTGTTAAAGATATGATATCTCCTTCATCTATACAGCATTTTAGTAATTACATGAGGCTTGGAAGAAAATATGTACGTGTGATGCAGATAACAGGTCTTCCAAATGGGCTTATGGATGATTTTTTTGTAAAGCTTTCAGATGTTGATTTTAATATGCTTGTTACAGTAAATATAAGGCCTATACAGACAAGAGAGGCAAATGCACTGGTTCATAAAAGCATTGTGCTTGCACAGAATGCAAAATCTAATGAGATGAAAGGACTTGTTGCAGCAGGTCTCCCATCAGAGATGGTATCGCCTGAAACAGAGGAACTTGTAGAAAAGGCAAAAGAATTAAGATCTGATATGATTAATGACGATGAGAAACTATTCAAAACAACGTATACATTGATGGTTTTTGCAGACGATATGGAAGAATTGTCAGATCATACAAAGTCTATAATTGCTAATTGCCAGAGTGCAGTTGTTACTGTAAAAACTATGGATGATATGCAGGAGGAAGGATTTAATACAACACTTCCACTTCTTGATGTTGAGATACCATTTCATAAGAGAAGAACATTAAAATCAAGTTCTCTTGCAGATGTATGTATGCCGTTCTCTAATCTTGAGCTGACAGATCCGGACGGAATCAATTATTCGCTTAATTTTATTACAAAAAATCTTATTTTATATAACAGACTGCTTACGCAAAACTTTAATGGTTTCATACTTGGGACTCCGGGTTCAGGTAAGTCATTTACTGCAAAAACAGAAATGCTAAATGTAATACTAGGATCGAATGCTGATTGTATAGTAATAGATCCGGAAGATGAATATGGAGCATTATCTAAACTTATAGGGGGAGAGATAATAAAAATAGAACCAGGTGGGAAATGGCATATAAATCCTATGGAGATTGTATCTGAGTATCAGTGGACTAATGAAAATGATACAGAGGAGACTAATCCGGTTCTTGCAAAAGCAGATTTCATATTAAAGCTAATGGAAGTCCTCGTTAAAACACCTTTCGGTCTTAACAGCATACAGGAGACAATTATTGATGAGTGTGTCCATCAGCTATATAAGCCTTTTATGGAAGGAAGTTCACTTAAACATATTCCTCCAGAAATGATGCCAACGCTTACTGATCTTCAAATTGTACTTTCTGGTCGAAAAGAAGCAGAAGCAAAGGAACTTTCTATGGCACTAAAACTATATACTGGAAATGGATCTTTAAATACTTTTGGATTTAAGAGCAATGTAGATGTAAAAAATAGATTTCTTGTATATAACATAAAGGATATAGGAGATAAACTTAAACCCATAGCTATGTTAATTATACTAGATTCAATTTTGAATAAGCTTTTTGAGAATAGGAAGAAAGGCAGAAATACATGGATATGGATAGATGAGATATATCTTTTGTTTGCTGATGAGAGAAGTGCATCCTTCTTAAATATGATATTTAAAAGGGCACGAAAATACGGAGGTGTGCCGACAGGAATTACACAGAATGTAGAAGATCTTCTTGAATCAAATACTGCAAGGAAAATGTTATCTAACTGCAACTTTATCCAGATGCTTAATCAGGCACCAAATGACAGGGAACTTCTGTCACAGCTTCTTAATCTTTCAGGAAGTCAGCTTGATATAATAACATCTGCGCCAAAAGGTCAGGGACTTATATATACAGGTACATCCTGTGTACCATTTGCATCAACATTTCCTAAGACTAGTCCTATATATAGAGTATTGACTTCAAATATGGCAGAAATAAAGGAATATGAAGAGGAAGACCGTAGAAAAGAACTTGCCAGAAAAAAATCTGAGAAAAAGGTAGACATAGTTAACAGCTTATAATAAATAAAAGCGTATTGCCATCTGATTAAATTCAGATGGCATTTTTTATTAAGTGTCCTTTTTAAATCAAAAAGTCCATATTGTATTAGATATAAATTTCAAAAGAGGTAAATGAAGTGGATATTTTCTCAAATTTTATTATGTCATTTGAAAACACACTATTTTATAAAAACTACGTATATTATTGGCCCGAACCCCTGAATAACGCCAGCTTTGATATTTTTCTTGCGGCGCTATTTCTGTTTGTTCTTGTAATCCCTGACATAAAGGACAGGATAATGAATCATTACGCTCATTTGAAAATACGAGAAATGAACAGAGAACTGGAAAAGAAAAGATTAGATGAGGAACTATTAAAGAAAAGTTCGGATGAAAACAGTGTTCTAATGAATCAATATATTAAATTCATGCTAATAGCACAGATGAGAAAGAGTGCAATGGATACAACATTTGAAGAATTTAAGGCGGCAAAGAGTAAAGAAAATGAGGCTATTGCTGAAAAGGAAAACTGTAATCGTATTGAAAGTATGATGGATAGAGATATTAGGGATACACATAGTAAGGATTTTGGAGATAGGATATCGGATGTAATATCGCAGATTGGAAAACTTATTCCACCTAAGAATAATAATGATATATCAAATATGCCAAGCGAAGATGAGTATCAATCCGAAGAAGTTCAAAACATAAATGGTGAAGAAGAGATAAGTTCTAATTCTATAAGTGAAGCAGTTGAAATAGAGGAAGATGAAATTCTTGAACCTTTTGAATCAGGTGAAGGCACAGACGAAAAAGGAAGTAGGATACATTATCTATTTAGAACAGAAAATAGTGAAGAAAAGGAAAAAGAAAAGCAAAAAGATGAGGATAGCGAGCTATACAGAATTTTGTTAAAAAAAGCGGAGCTTGGAGATGATCAGGATATAAAAATAAATAACGAGGAAGTTAATGAGTACGAAAGATTAAAAAAGATCATTGAAAGCAATAAAGAAAGAAATGAGATTACAAAAAAATATAGAGAAGATGCGAAAAAGATAGCTGATGACAATCTGGAAATACTGGAAAGAAATCTCAAAATAGAAAAGGATGAGCCATACGATAAGACAGATAATAAAAATCAGGAGATGTCTAAGGACCTTAGTTATGCAAAGGAAAATGCAATAAAACTTAAGGAAAAAGAAGCTGAAAAGAAAAGAAGAAGAGAAGAAAGAGAAAAAAGAAAAGCAGATAGGATAGCAGCCCGACAAAAAAAGAAAGAACCAGCTACGTCAATTCAGTAAAGTATAGGTGATGGAAAACATAAGTATAGAGAAATTATACAGTATATATGAAAAGGGAATAGATAGAGTATTTCGGATAGAGAATTTTGAAGGATTTATTGATGCTTTATGGCAGCTTTATAATCAGCCTCTTGAAAATATAGTTCTTTTGTGGATGCAAAATAAAAATGTGTCAGAAGTTGCAGGAATTAGGAAATGGAAGGACGAGAATATATCAATCAAAAAGGATGAAAAAGGAAAAGGAATGGTAGTTCTTTATCCGACAATTCAATGTATTGATCCTGGAAAGCTTCTGGAAATGGAGAGAAAGGTCGCTCTTGATAAAAATGAATCAGTTATATATGAAATAGAACCTGAGTTTAAAGCAGAACTTAAGGCTGTGACTGTTTATGATATTTCGCAGACAGATACTAAAAGGGTAGAGGATTTAAGACCAGATATAAATATAGAAGACCGGTTAAGGGAAGGAAATATAAAAATAGCAGAAATAGAAGATCTTCCAGTATCTGAAAATGAAGGGTTTGTTAGTGGAGATATCTTTTATATAAAAAAGAATCTTCATACAAGAGAAGAAGAATATGATCGTGTTCTTTTAAATCTTTATATTGAGATGATTATAAATAGTCCTAATTACTGTAACGATAATTCACCAGAGGACTTCGAGATACTTATGTTCTTGGCCCAGTACTGTCTGCAAAAGTATTTTTTTGGAAAAAGTAACATCTCATTAAAGATTGTCAGGATAAAAGCTGAAAAGCTGACACATGAAGAAAAGAAAAGGCAGCTGAGAGCGCTTTTATCAGTTGTATGTAATGCAATCCAGTTTTTTAATGGAAGTATTTTGACTTTTGGGGAGACAGGTATTATCAATTCACTTTTTGACACAGGTTCTATGACAGAGCTTGAAATATTGATGGACAGGGCAATGAAGTCTGTAGGAAATTTTTTTGTTTTATGTAATAAAGTACAAAGATCTGATATAGGAGTTATGTCGGAGGCTTCAATTGAAAGCATTAAGACAAAACTTATAGTATCCAAAAAGGGATTTATACCAGAGTTATATAGATTAAAGCTAAAGCATAAAGTTATATATACGGCGCCGCCAGTAAAAATACCGGTAATGATAGATTAAGGGCATGAAGGGAGAGAGATGATAACAGAAAAAGATGTATTTAGAGCTTGTTGTGGTATAGATAATAATGGGGAGTCAAAGGCTCTTTCCAGAATTGAATTAAAAAAATTCCATTCAGATAGAAAAGAAGAAATGGTATCGGAAATAACACTCGATGGAGTGATTGTAAATATCTTTAGATCTATGAGATATACCCTTGTAGATCTTCAATATGAGGATAATTCAGATTATGATTATGTACGCTGTGTCCAGCTATTAAAAGAATTTTCTGTTGCTGAAAACAGCATGGATGAAAAAGCTGAATATATTCCAGCAATACAAGTAACACTAATGCCAAAGGAATATGCCGGAAGATACTTCATGACAGGAGTTCATGGTACATGGTGCCTTATGCCTTCTAAAGTAGGGATTCTCCCAGACACTATTAGATTTATTTTTGATAATCCTCTTTTAAATGTATATGAAATGAATATGGAAGAAGCTGCTGGATTAGACGAAGATGATGAGGAATTGTATACGGAAAATGAGGTAACTGTGTATGAATAATGAAAAGGACTTAAACAGTAAAGTAGAGGGCCTTGAGAGAAAGATTACAGAACTAGCCAGAAGCACATATGAACTTGCAAAGATTGTTAAAGATACCCAATACATGGTAAATAATCTAGCGAAGATGAGACTTGAAGACAAAAATAGGGAAGAATTTGTGGAAGAGGAAAAGGACGACAGTGGTATAGTTCAGTTTAATGCCCATAAAAAGAGAAGTATCTAAAGGATTAAAAGAAAATGCTTATTAATAATAAAAAGAATAATGTCGCAATAGATAAGACACTTTCAAAAAAAATACCATATATTAAAGCGTATGAAGAAGAAGGAATTATAGTATCAAACGATGGAAACTATACAAAAATGTATCTTGTTGAAGATGTAAATCCTGAAAATGCCAAGGAATACAACATTGATATTGCAACAGAGAAGATGCAGGAAATATTAGATATTTTTGATACAAATATGAGGTTTCAGTTTGTGATTCATAACAGACTTATAGATAAAGATACATATGCATCAAAAGTAATTCTGGATCCTAAGAATCAAAGCGAAGAACTTATGCCTGTTATAAAAGCGTATGATAGGGCAGTAATGGATAATATTGACATTGGACATAATAATATTAAAAAGGCATTATATCTTGTTATTTCCCTAAAAGAAAAAATAGTAGATGATGCAGTTAGTCATTTTAGGGAATTGGATCCTGTTATAAGAAGTAAATTTAATGATATGTATGGAATCTCATTAAAGGCCTTGTCGCTCACAGCAAGACTTAAAGTAATGTATTCTATGTTTAATCCGGAAAAAGGAGATTTTGGAAAGAAAATAGATTTTGGTGAAGGCGATGAAATAGATCTGGGAAATTTAAAGTACATGAAAATGACATCCAAAGATCTAATTTCTCCAGATAGTTGGAATACATCAGCAAAACTCATAGACTATTCCGTGCTTTTACAAGGAACGGGAAAAGAAATGTATACAAGAACATTTTTTATAAATTCTCTTCCGTCAAATGTATCAAATTCCTTTATTGCTGATCTTACATCTGTTTCAGGTTCTATGGTCTTTTCTTGCATATATGAGCCAATTGATACAAGGCTTGCTTTTGATACTTTTGCGGATATGGTAAAAAAGAATACTACTATCGTAAACAGATCAAAAAGAGATACAGTAGCTGACAGAAAGGCCCATAGAACATCATCTGAAGAAATACCTAGAACATATGATGAGAAGGATTACTTTTCAAGGTCAGCGCTTAATCTTTTGAAGAATTCAGTTGCAAAACAGGAGAATATCTTCATCTGTACTTATACAATTATTTTGTATGCATCGGATATAGAATGCCTTGATAGAGATACTGAACTTCTCTATTTATCTGCCCAGAAGTTTTCCGCAAATATTAAATGCCTTGATATGCAGCAATTGCAAGGGTTTCAGACATCACTTCCACTTTGCCAGTCATATATAGATGCACCTAGAATTTTTAGTGAGGAAAGGATTGCGAAAACAAGTCTTATAGATATTCAGGGCGCTATAAAAAAAGACGGACTATTTTGTGGGTTAAACAGCATAAATGATAATCTTATTCTCTTAAATAGGAAGAATAATCTTACTCTGGCTGGATTTATAGCAGGTACAGAACACTCTGGGAAGACCTTTCAAAATAAAAGAGAAATAGTTAATGCGCTGATAAGTACAAATGACAGAATTACTGTAATTACAGATACAGATGAATATGATGAATTTGCAAAGATGCTTGGAGGAAATGTAAGGGATTTTTGCTATACAGATATATTTGATATGGAGGAAGGCTACGGATTAGATGAAAATGATTATATTTTTAAGTTTTATTTTCTTGAGGCTCTTTTAATATCAGAAGCATATATATATCAAAGAAAAAATCGAGTACAGGAATATAATGAAGAAATTGAAAAAGAGTTAGATATCTTATTAAAAGAAATGTCCGTAAACGGAAATTTCTGTGATAGCATAGTAAAATTAGAAAAAGATATTACCCTGATTAAAAGTATTTTTGAAAATATAAAAGACAAATATAAGTCTAATATTTTTTATGATAAAGAAGATAAAAGACTTACAGTATACAAGGTAAAAAATGAGACTGAATTTCTTATGATGCTGGATAGTATGTGGAACCTGACAATCAGAGAAAAAAAGAAAAATAAGTCCGGATGGATATTTATAGATCCTGCTGATACTATTTTAAGAACAAGTCAGGGAGGAGATTATTTTAGCAAATATCTTGAAAAAGCAAATCTTTTCCAGACTGTTATTACATTTGTTGTTCAGGACTGTATAAGACTAATGAATAATGTTACAAGTGGTTCTTCACTTGAATTCGCCATAGATAATACAGGGTATGCAAAACTTTTGAATTTAGGACCAATTGAAAGAAAAAAACTGACTGAATTTCTCACAATTCCTTCTGCGCTTACCCAGTATGTAAGTAATGTAGAGCCTGGGAAAGGTCTAATTATCTCAGCTAGTAGTAACATAGCATTTAATGATTCGGCAAGCGATCTGTATGAAAATGTTCCAGAGTTTAGTAACCTGTTTTCAAGAGATGTTGAGCAGCTTGTTTTTAATGAAAAGCTATTTTAAAAAGTAAATATATGAATCTAAATAGGATGTGTGAAAGTTTTTCTATAAATAAGATGCCCTAAGATAATTAACGAGCTGTATGACGGTAAAATTACCATTGTTCAGTTCGTTTTGACTATATACATAATACCGTTGATTGCGTCAAGAACTGTGATAATATTGGTATATAATTAAATTAACGAGTATTACAAACGGCTTTTACGGAGAAAGTAATGGAACAATACTTACGAGAGACCAGGATGTTAGACTTTTCAAACAAGAGTATCCAAGACATTATTGAAAATCGCGGGTGGAAGAAACAGGATGAATTTGAACGCTTGAAATCTATATATAACTATGTGAGGGATGAAATACTCTTTGGTTACAATGTAGATGATAATATACCTGCGTCAAAAGTATTGGCTGATGGTTATGGACAGTGTAACACGAAAGGGACTCTTTTCATGGCATTGCTTAGAAGTTGCGGGATTCCGTGCAGGGTTCATGGTTTTACCATTGACAAGAAGCTTCAGGAGGGAGCCATGACAGGGTTTGTATATAAGAGAGCACCACAGAATGTTTTTCATAGTTGGGTGGAGGTTTACTTTGAAGATCAGTGGTATGAGCTTGAAGCATTTATCCTTGACAAGACTTATCTTAACAAGCTGCAGAATCAAAATCCTGAATGTAAGGGTGCATTTTGTGGGTATGGAGTGGCTGTAAAAGATTTTCGAAATCCTATTATTGACTTTGATAGAAATAATACATACATTCAGAGCGAGGGAATTAATCAGGATTTTGGAGTATATGATTGCCCTGATGAATTACTGAAGGAACATCATCAGGAGCTGTCTGCTTTTAAGGCATTTGCTTACAGGAATCTCGGAAGGCACTTAATGAATCGCAATGTTAGTAAGATTAGAAATCGTTAAATTTA
>JAILEJ010000499.1 GCA_024688095.1 Butyrivibrio sp. | reverse complement strand
TCTGCAAGCCATCCTTCTCTAGCGAAGTCGAAGTTACCAGCTTTACGATCATCAAGGAATACATTCCACTCTTCTGAAGAAATGTTCATTGTGATACCGATTGTAGCAAGATCCTGCTGAATAGCTTCAGCAACCTTGATGTGTCCTGTACCATCATTTGTAATGTAGTTAAGAGTAATAGGTGTGTTTGCTGAAAGCATGTTGTTTTCATCAAACTCATATCCAGCCATCTTAAGAAGTGCAACTGCATCTGAAACAGCTGTATCTGAATACTCTTCTGAATAATAACCTACAGCTTCCTCATTAGGGAATGTGTAAGCATCATCATTAGCCTTAAATTCTCCACCATTACCATCCATCATTGTTGCAGGGATGTAAGATGTAGCAACCTTCTGTCCTGTCTGACCAATGTTTGTAGCAATGTAGTCTCTGTCGATAAGAAGGCTGATAGCAAGTCTCATATAAGCTGCCTGCTGAGCTGTCTTACCAGCGAAGATATCACTGTTAACATTGAATGCAACATAGTATGTACCAAGGTTATCAACGATATGGAATTCAGGATTTGAAAGAAGTGACTGAATTTCATCTGTAGGAACAGTATCGATAAAGTCAACGTCACCTGAATTGTAAGCTGAATATACAGCTGTATCATCAGCACTAAGCATAAGGTCGATTTCATCAAGAGTTACGTTTTCAGCATCATAGTAGTATGGGTTCTTTACATAAACCATAGACTCATCATGCTTCCACTCTTTAAGTGTGTAAGCACCACTTGAAACGAAACCAGCTTCCTGAGCCCATGCACCAGGATTTGTTCCATCTGTATCAGCAGCTTCTACAGCTTCCTGCTTAACTGGATAGAATGCAGGGAATGCCATAAGATCAAGGAAGTAAGCACATGGAGCACCAAGTGTTACTGTAAGTGTTGAATCATCATCAGCTACAACGTTAAGATTGCCTTCAGCATCCTTAATGTAATCAGCCATGTATGAATAGTCAGCACCTGTGTTAGGATCAGCAAGTCTTTCCCATGAATATACGAAATCATTTGCTGTAAGTGCTGAACCATCTGACCACTTAAGATCTGACTTAAGAGTAAATGTATAAACAAGTCCATCATCAGATACTGTATATGAATCAGCAAGTGCAGGAACAAGTTCCTGATTTGAATCATATGTATATAATCCTGCGAAAGAGTTTACGCAAAGGCAAGCTCCATCAACTGAAGAGTTAAGAGCAGGATCAAGGTATGCAGGCTCAGAAGCAAGCTGTGCCTTTAAAACACCATCTTCTGTTCCTGTTGTGTACATAAAGAACTTAAATCCGAAAGCATTTGAATAAATACCATCAAGATTTGATCTCTGCATGTAAACATCATTGTAGTAGTAAAGTGGAATAACAGCACCTGTTGACATAAGCATGTCTTCAGCCTGGTGCATAAGTGATTCACGCTCTGCATAATCTGTAGCTGTCTTGATCTGGTCAATCATATCATCATATGATGTCCAATCTGGTGCAGCTTCATTGTAAGAAGCAGCGCTTAAGTTTGAAACAAGATCTACAAGACCTGCTACACTAGCACTAACTTCACCGTCTGCAACTTCTTCTGTTGCAGCATCTTCAGTTGCTTCTTCTGTTTCCTCTGTTGCTTCAGCATCCTCAGCAGTTTCTTCTGTAGCTTCTTCTTCAGTAGCTTCTGCTGACTCTTCTGTCTGTGTGCTTTCCTCAGCATCGTTCATAGAAGCACCGCCACATCCGGCAAGTGAACCTGTAACGATTGCAAGAGAAAGAAGCATTGCAATACGCTTTTTCATAAATAGATCCCTCCTGTTTTTTAAGGTCAATGACCTCCACATTGTATAGACAGTAAAATCACTGCCAAAATAACGTATTACTTCAATGTTAATTCATTAAAATATATACGATATTTCCTTTTAATCATACTCTAAAAATAAGCCTTTGAACAGTACTTATCTATTAAAGCATGCAACCTGGTGTCCATTTCCTCTATCCTGAAGTGTAGGACATTCCTGGGCACATTTTTCAGTAGCATATGGACATCTTGTACGGAAAGCACATCCTGATGGTGTATGAAGAGGACTAGGTATCTCTCCCTCAAGAGTAATCCTCTTTCTTGATCTTGCAATATTAGGATCAGGAATAGGTACAGCACTAAGAAGTGATGTTGTATATGGATGAATAGGATTTTCATTCAATTCATCTGCATCTGCTATTTCTACTATCTTTCCAAGGTACATAACTGCAATTCTGTCAGAAATATGATGAACAACAAGAAGATCATGTGCTATAAACAGATATGCAACCCCAAGCTTTTCCTGAAGCTCTTCAAACATATTTACAACCTGAGCCTGAATAGATACATCAAGAGCACTGACAGGTTCATCACATACTATAAATTTTGGATCTACAGCCAAAGCTCTGGCAATACCAATACGCTGTCTCTGTCCACCAGAAAATTCATGAGCATAACGAGTTGCATGCTCAGCGTTAAGTCCAACTGTCTCCATAAGCTTAAGAATTTTTTCTCTTCTTTCATCCCTTGATGAATAAAGCTTATGAACATCAAGTGGTTCTCCAATAATATCTTCTACTGTCATTCTAGGATTAAGAGAAGAATATGGATCCTGGAATACCATCTGCATCTCTTTACGAAGAGAAGGCATATTCTTTTCTGTTACAAGTTCGCCATTATATCTGAATTCACCACTTGTTGGTGTATATAATCTTAGAAGTGTACGTCCTACAGTTGTTTTACCACAACCTGACTCTCCAACAAGACCAAGAGTTTCTCCTGGTTTAATATCAAATGAAACACCATCTACTGCTTTCAGAGGAATAGTCTTATTCCAGCCTGTTTTAACAGGAAAGTGCATTTTTAAATCTCTAACTTCAACTAAATTTTTTGTATCACTCATTAGTTACACCTGCCTTTTCCTGCATCTCTTTCTTAACATTCATCCAGCATGATGCCAAATGATCTTCACCAACCCACATTTCATCTGGCTTCTGTTCCAAACATATCTTCATAGCATTGTCACATCTCGAACAGAAAGCACAACCCTTTGGCATATTCAAAAGGTTGATAGGTGTACCTTCAATAGGAACCAGCTTTTCCTTCATATTTGAAGCAGAAGGAATTGAACGAAGAAGTCCCTTTGTATACTCATGTGCTGAGTGGTAGAAAATAGCATCAGCTGTACCTCTCTCACATACTCTTCCACCATACATAACTATTACTTCGTCACACATACCTGCAATAACACCAAGATCATGTGTAACCATGATAATTGCCATACCAAGCTTTTTCTGAAGATCCTGCATAAGCTCAAGAATCTGTGCCTGAATTGTAACATCAAGTGCAGTTGTAGGCTCATCTGCAATAAGAATATCAGGCTCACATGCAAGTGCCATAGCAATCATTACACGCTGACGCATACCACCTGAAAGCTCATGAGGATACTGCTTAAGTCTCTTTTCCGGTTCATTTACACCAACAAGAGTAAGCATTTCTGCAGCTCTTTCTCTGGCCTGTTCTTTATTTCTATCTGTATGGAGAAGAATAGCCTCCATAAGCTGACTTCCGATAGTAAATGTAGGATTAAGGCTTGTCATAGGATCCTGGAAAATGATACTGCAAACCTTTCCTCTAAAACTACGCATCTGATTCTTATTGTAGTTAAGAATATTTTCACCCTTATAAAGGATTTCACCTTCAACTACCTTACCTGTTCCAGCAAGAATCTGCATTATTGAATAAGCTGTTACACTCTTACCTGAACCGGATTCTCCTACTATACCAAGAATTTTTCCTGCTTCTAATGAGAAAGATACACCATTAACTGCTTTAACTTCACCAGAATCAGTAAAAAACGATGTATGTAAATTTTTTACTTCTAATATTTTTTCACTCATTTATATCAATCTCTCCTAACCTTTAAGTTCCTTAACAAATTACTTTTTAAGCTTTGGATCAAGAGCATCTCTAAGTCCATCACCTAAAAGGTTAAGTGCAAGTACGATGAGACAAATCATAAGTGCCGGGAACAGCAACTTATATGGATAACTCTGAATACCCTGTCTTGCAGTGTTTGCAAGTGAACCAAGTGAAGGCATAGGAGCTGCAACACCAAGTCCGATGAAACTAAGGAAACTCTCAGTAAAAATAGCTGATGGAATCTGAAGTGCTGTTGTAATAATGATTACACTCAGACAGTTAGGAAGAATATGCTTCCAGATAATTCTGCCCGGTTTTGCACCAATTGACTTTGCAGCAAGGACATATTCATTTTCCTTTACAGAAAGAATCTGACCTCTTACAAGTCTTGCCATACCTACCCAGTACAAAAGACCAAATACAATGAAGATTGAAATCATATTTGTACCCAGCTTTGCAAAAATCCCGGTACTTTCTCCCATTACTTCTTTTAATACAACCGAAAGTAAAATAATAACAAGCATATCAGGAAGCGAATAAATAACATCGACTATTCTCATCATGAACAAATCGACCTTGCCTCCGGCATATCCTGAGATACTTCCATATAAAACACCGATGATAAGAACGATGATACTTGCAAAAAATCCAACTGCAAGTGAAACTCTTGTACCATATACTACACGGATAAAGTAGTCTCTTGAAAGTTCATCTGTACCAAATATATGAGGGAATAACTTTACATTATTTTCTTCCATATATTTAAGCTCATTTTCAGAGAACTGCATCGGTCCAAGGTTCATAGCAGTCTTATCTCTCATTCCATTAACCTTAAGGATTTCAGAATATCCATAAGGAACAACCATTGGTGCAAAAATGATTACTAAAATTATTGCAACAAGGACAATTATACTAAATACAGCAAGCGGATTTTTAAAGAGCTTCTTCATACTATCTTTAAAGAAAGTAGATGATTCACTCATGACATCCTGCTGTCTTTTTTCTTCTTCAGTAGCTTTCTCAAACTTTGCCAAGTCAATCTGCATACTTAAAGGATTCTTTTTTGGCATATTATTTTCTGACATGTTGGTTCTCCTTAAAATACTTAATTAATCAAATGTGATACGAGGATCTACAAGTTTATAAACAAGATCACTTACAAGATTCATTACAACCATCAGGATTGCAAGGAAAATTGTAGTACCCATGATCATAGGATAATCACGGTTTGTAATACCTGTAACAAATTTTGATCCAAGTCCACCAAGAGTGAATATACTCTCTACTACCATACTACCTGTAAGAATAGATGCGAGCATAGGACCAACATAAGTGATAACTGGAATAAGTGCATTTCTAAGAGCATGTTTAAATATTACAAGTCTCTGACTTACACCCTTTGCCTTAGCTGTACGAACATAATCCTGACCAAGAACATCCAGCATACTTGTCTTTGTAAGACGTGTTATATATGACATTGGATACATTGAAAGTGAAATTACAGGAAGCAGGAAGTTATTACTGTTTGCATCCCAAACCTGTATCCAACCGAGTTTAATACAAAATACATATAAAAGCAGTGTAGCAAGAACGAAACTTGGAACAGCTGTACAAAGTGTTGATAAAAATACGATAATTCTATCAACAATTGTATTTCTCTTAAGAGCAGCAATTGATCCAAATACAATTCCAAGAATAATAGCTATAACAGCTGCCATTCCTCCAATTGTTGCAGATACTTTAAAAGACTCAAAAATAGTCTCACCTATATCTCTACCAGTCTTGGTAGAAATTCCCAGATCACCATGCAACAATCCCTTTATATAAATTACATATTGGGTAAGAAGCGGTTTATCAAGATTATACCTTGCCTCCAACGCCGCCTTAACCTGCGGACTTGACGCTTTCTCCGAATTAAATGGTCCCCCCGGTATCGCATTCATTGTGAAAAACGCAATCAATGTGATAATGAAAATTGTTACGATTGCAAGCAATACCCTTTTTACAACATACTTAGCCAACTTCTTATCTCTCCTTCTTCATAACTTAAAAGCTACACCGTTTTAGCACGCTAAAGCATTAATACTAAAAAAAGCAATGGAAACCTGTACTCCATTGCACCGGCATAAACTTATTTGCCACAAACAGTTTCTTATTCACGACACTTTTCATATTTTATACACACAAACAAAGCGTGTCAATACTGCCAAATGCGCGTTTTAAGGCATTTTTAGGAATATTTATGCATGTTTTAATTGCTTAGTGCATAAAAAATATCAATTCTCGACATTAATTTACATCAAATGAATATTTAATCAATTTCAAAATGTGCAAATAAATTGTATAAAATCACTTTATAGTCAATATTTTATCTGTATTATATAACATTGTCAAGATATAGCAAACCATTGTCCGTGTATTGCGGACAAAACAGCGTTTTTTGTATATTTTCTGACTAATTATGCATAATACTGCATATATTATTTTCATGTGATCCAATCATAAAATGCCTTAAAATAAGCATATGTGCCATATTTAGAGCATTTTCAATAAATATGGCACTTATGCATTATTTTTAATATTAAATTTTGTGCAAGTAAATTGTTTTAGCGTCATTTACATATATACATTTCCTGATTTACAACTAAGTCGATGATCTGAATCTTTATATATGCGTATATTTAGCAAGCGTCTTTTTCAAAAGCTCAACATCAATAGGCTTGGGAAGATGTGCATTCATACCAGCCTCTAAACATTTCTTGGCATCATCTGCAAAAGCATCTGCCGTCATTGCTATAATAGGGATAGTATTCGCATCAGAGCGTTTCATATTCCTTATAACTTCAGTAGCTTCAAATCCATTCATATGAGGCATTCTAAGATCCATTAAAATAGCATCATAATAACCTTCTTCAGATTGTCTGAATATTTCAGTTGCAATTCTGCCATCTTCTGCATGATCTACACTTACACCACTTTCCGTAAGTATCATTGTTGCAATTTCAGCATTAATATCATTATCTTCAGCAAGTAGAATCTTAAGCCCTGTAATATCAATTGAATTTTCATCATTGATATTTGATGTATCTTCATCTGAAGCTACGATATTAACATATTTCTTAAGCTCATGATATAACGTTGATTTAAATAGAGGCTTTGGTATAAATCCATTTATTCCAGCTTCAGTTGCATCATGTTCAATCTCTGTCCAGTCATATGCAGAAATAAGGCTTATTGGAAGTGCATCGCCAAGTGCTTCACGTATCTTTCTGGCAGTTTCTATACCATTCATTTCATCCATCTTATAATCAATAAGAATCAGATAGTAATCTTCACCCTTCTCGTGTGCTTCTATAGCCTTTTTTATTGCAGTCTTACCATCAAGACACGTTTCTGGTTTTGCACCTAATTCTGCAAGTGACAACTCAGCTGTTTTACAAAGATCCTCATTATCATCTACTACAAGTATCTTCCATTCCGGAAGTTTCATTACTTCATTTTTCTCAGTCACCCGTTCAAGATCAAGTATTACATGGAAACTTGATCCAACTCCTGCCTTGGAATCAACATCAATAGTTCCCTGCATTGCATCCACAATATACTTAGTAATTGCCATTCCAAGACCGGTTCCCTGAGTTTTATGAACACGTCTGTTATCTTCTCTTTCAAATGCGGTAAATATCTTTGAAATAAATTCTTCAGACATTCCCATTCCAGTATCTTTTACAATAAGATGAGTTTTTACAAACTTATCTCCCTTATCAGATTCTTCCTGATATAAACTGATGGAAACTGTTCCTCCCTCAGGAGTAAATTTAACAGCATTACTAAGAAAATTTAAAAGTACCTGATTAAGTCTTACTCCATCACAATAAACCTTTTCAGATATAATATTGCTTATAAAAATATCAAAATTAAGGCCACCTGATTTAATCTGAGGTCTTATAATATCACACATGGTCTCCATAGTCTCTCGAAGAGAAAGAGCTTCCATATTTAGTGTCATCTTACCACTTTCAATCTTTGACATATCAAGAACGTCATTTATTAGGCCAAGCAAATGCTTACCTGATAGCGTGATTTTTCTAAGACAGTCTTCGACTCTGGCCTTATCATCTATATGTTCTGTTGCAATAGCTGTCATACCAACAATGGCATTCATAGGAGTTCTGATATCATGACTCATATTTGAAAGAAATTCGCTCTTAGCCTTATTAGCATATTCAGCTTCTTCTCTCGCTGCCTCTGCTTCCTGTCTTGCCTTTACCGCCTCTTCACTGGCAGCCTCTGCTTCCATCATTGCATCTTCCGCTTTATTTTTGGCCTCTATAGCCTCCTCCTGAGATGCCTGCGCTTCCTCAGTAGCTTCCTCTGCCTTTCGCTTCTGAGCTTCAAGTTCGTGAATCTGCAGCCTTGTCATTCTCATGTATAATAAAAATACGCCAAGTATAGCAACGGTAACTATTGATATAGCAATAAACATTCCTCTGTTTCTTGCGCTTCCCATTTCCTGTATTGTCATATCCAGTACACCATATGGAATTATAGAAACAAGATACCAGTTACTGTCATCAAGAGGTGCTGCATATACACTTCTTCTTTCATTAATGTCATTTGCTTCATCAGAATAGTTTGTGTCCATTGAAAATTCTTCGCCATTTTCTATGGCAGAAATCAGTTTTTCTACTGCTTGCTCAGCTGTCATATCTGTTGGAGTAGAATGATTAAGGATTTTATCAAAATAGGTATCTTCATCATATTCTGCCTCATCTACAAGATAAGTACCATTATGCCTTATAAGATAAAACTCCACCAAAGAGTCTTCATCAATAAGGTTCATCATTCCAACAAATGAAGTCATAGGTTTGCACCACAAAAGTGCCACGCTTTTCTCTCCGGTATCCATTTCAGCTTCAAAAGGATACGCATAAATGATTACCTGTTCATTTGCTGTCCATGCTCCCGTTACTACCCTTTTACCTTCGAGCACGTTCTCCATAAGATAATCTATATCGCCAAATTCTCTGATTTCATAACCATAAATTTTGCTGACATTTCCTGACTCAGAAATAAGTGAACAATTCGACAGATCCTGAAAATCAGCTGCATTCCTTAATATATCAGCAACCTCATCAGCTCCAGCTTCAGAATAATCTTTCTCGACAACTTCAATCATAGATTCAACCTGTGTATATCTAATATCCTTAACAGCCTCAAATCTATTTATTTCTTCATTTGCCATTCCAAGCAAGTGGACATTTGCAATCTTTCTGACATCTTTTTCTGTCTGCTTATCCATATAGTGATTTAAGCTTGTAAATACAATTACTGCCAGGAAAAAAATAAATACAAAGCCACCTACAATCAGTCTTAAGATTTTTTTACCCATATAATTAACCCCTCAAAATAAAGTAAGTCAATCTGATCAAGACAAAAATGTACAATATTTCATATTTAATTTTATCATAAAATCCCAAACTATACTATTTAATGCAGATAAGTAGTTATTAAAAAATTATAACTTAAAAAAGAGTATATAGCTTTTGATAATAAAGCTATATACTCTTTAAGATTGCTTAATAATATTAAATATTACTTTTTAATAAGAAGTGACTGTCCTGACATTTCAGCAGGCTTCTCTTCACCCATACACTCAATAAGAGTAGGTACGATATCAGCAAGACATCCACCTTCCTTAAGTGTATAGTCCTTATCATAATTAACAAGGATAAATGGAACAGGATTTGTTGTATGTGCTGTATGAGGCTGGCCTGTCACATAATCGATCATCTGATCAGCATTACCGTGATCAGCACAGATAAACATAGTACCATTATGCTCTACAACTGCATCTACAATCTTTCCAACACAACTGTCAACATATTCAACTGCCTTTACAGCAGCAGGAATAACACCTGTATGACCTACCATATCAGGGTTTGCAAAGTTAGCTACAACAACATCATATTTCTGAGAATTGATAGCTCCAAGAATCTTCTCGCATACTTCAGGAGCACTCATTTCAGGTTTAAGATCATAAGTTGCTACATCCTTAGGGCTGTTAACAAGAATTCTGTCTTCACCTTCATTAGGATTCTCTACACCACCATTGAAAAAGAAAGTAACATGTGCATACTTCTCTGTCTCAGCAATACGAGCCTGTTTAAGTCCCTTATTTGCAAGCCATTCTCCAAATGTATTTGTAAGCTGTACCTTCTTAAATGCGATTTCCTTATTTGGGATAAGTGGATCATAATCTGTGAAACATACAAATTTGATATCTTTTCTAGCACCTCTGTCAAATTTATCAAAATCATTATCACAGAAGCAGTGTGTAATTTCTCTTGCTCTGTCAGGTCTGAAGTTAAAGAAGATAACTGAATCACCATCTTTGATTGTTGTTACAGGCTGTCCATCCTTCATAACAACTGTTGGCTGTACAAATTCATCATTTTCTTCCTTATCATAAGACTGCTGAACTGCTTCATGAGCTGAAGAAGCTGTTATACCTTCTCCCTTTGTAAGTGCATCATAAGCTCTAACAACTCTGTCATAGTTATTATCTCTGTCCATTGCATAATAACGACCAGAAATAACACCAATCTCACCAACTCCGATTTCTTTCATCTTAGCTTCAAGCTGATCAACATAGTTTATACCACTCTTTGGAGGTGTATCACGGCCATCAAGGAAGCAATGTACATAAACCTTTGAAAGACCATTTCTCTTTGCAAGTTCCAGAAGTCCATAAAGGTGTGTAATGTGACTGTGAACACCACCATCTGAAAGAAGCCCAAACATATGAAGAGCTGAATCATGCTCCTTGCAGTTATTAACTGCTGCCATAAGTCCTTCATTTGTAAAGAAATCACCATCTTCAATAGCCTTTGTAACTCTTGTAAGCTCCTGGTAAACAATACGTCCAGCGCCCATATTCATATGACCTACTTCTGAGTTACCCATCTGTCCATCTGGAAGACCAACTGCAAGGCCACTTGCATTACCTCTTACAAATGGACATTCCTTCATAAGTCTGTCCATTACAGGTGTATTAGCCATAGCAATTGCATTTCCTTCTGGATTATCATTTATTCCATATCCATCAAGGATAAGTAATACTGTTGGTTTACTACCTCTCATTATTAATTCCTCCTATTATTTCCAAAGCTATAAAAGCTAATTTAAATAACAAATTATTATTTCGACAAGGCTTATTATATATGACTATTCAAGCTCTGACAAGCAATTAACAAAGTTTTAATCATTAATTCCCTTATTATTTTCAATTTATCTCTTATATTACAGATAATATAAAATTTATTTATTTTTGTCACATTTAAAAAGGATATAAACAGTATTTTGTAAAAGTTTCCAAAACACTATTTATATCCTGCCTTATTAAAAATTATTATTGTGGTCTGCTTATATATAAACTAAGTTTTTTAATCCTTTGATTATATAAAGTAAAAAATCACATTCAATTATGCAAGAATCTCAGTAACACATGCCTTAATCTTATCATCCTTGCAATTAGCTTCAAAATATTCCTTGAAATGTTCTCCTGACAAAGCTCCTTTTACAAGGTCTCTATCAAGTCTCTTTAAGATATCACAAAGATCTGTATTATATGTAACAGTCTTAACTTCATCAAGAATCTTCTTATTTCTCTGTTCAGGAACAGCTCTTTCCCTTGGATATCCCTGTCCGCTTGGCTCACAGAATAACTTTTCAAAAATATACTCAAGATTAAGGTCTCCACCCCATCCAAATCCTTTTGCAAAAGGAATTGAAATTGCATTACCATCATTTATCTGTGCAAATGTATATGCATCAAGAGCATCTTCTACATGACCACAAATTACACCTGGGAAGCTGTTAAGTGCAAGCATTGCACCTTCGCCTGTTCCACAACCTGTAATTACATAATCAACTGCACCAGAATTAAGAAGAACAGCTGCAAGAATACCATTCTGTACATATGTAAGCTGTGCTTCATCTTCTGCTGAATACATACCATAATTAAAAACTTCAAATCCATATGAATCAGCAACCTTCTTAAGTGAATTATAAATCATGCTGTTCTTTGCTGCCTGACTGTTTTCATTAATTAAAGCTATCTTCATTTCTACCTCCATCTTTACCCAATGTTATGAAACACGAACCCCAAATTTTAAATCCTGATATATAACATCAAAATTTCAATACTTAAGTTAATGCTTAAACATTCGGAAATTTTTTAATATTAATATATGATTTATCAATCATATCCATGGAGTATTTTATAACTTTTTAAAGGTTTAAGTCCATAGAACTTTAAGTTTTGTGTACTATTTGCAACATTTCTGAATTAAATTACAGCTGATAAAAACCCACCTTTTTATATACTTTTCTAAGAGTTTTATTGGCTACATAAGAAGCTCTCTCAGCTCCTTCTTTATATACACTTTCAAGATAAGCCTTATCCTTTATAAGTCTGTCAGCCTCTTCTCTGATTGGACGAAGTGTCTCAATAACAGCCTCACCAACTGCAGGCTTAAACTTACCATAACCCATTCCTTCAAACTCTTTTTCAATCTCTTCCATACTCTTACCTGTAAGAGTTGAGTAGATATTCATAAGATTGGCTACACCAGGCTTATTTTCCTTATCGTAACGAACACAGTTCTCAGTATCTGAATCTGTAATAGCTCTCTTAAACTTTCTTGCAATTGTATCCGGATCATCCATAATAAATACGCATCCATCAGGAATAGATTTTGACATCTTGTCCCCAGGAGTTGTAAGTCCGTAAATTCTTGCCCCAGCCTTTGCTATAAGTGGTTCAGGAATCTTAAATACATCACCATATATACTATTAAATCTCTGAGCAATATCTCTTGTGATCTCAACATGCTGCTTCTGATCTTCTCCAACAGGAACATAATCAGCCTGATAAAGAAGTATATCTGCAGCCATAAGAACAGGATAAGTAAAAAGACCTGCATTGATATTATCTTTGTGTTTCTCAGATTTATCCTTAAACTGTGTCATACGTGAAAGTTCACCAAACATAGTATAACAGTTAAGAACCCAGGATAACTGAGAATGTGCAGGTACATGTGACTGCAAAAACAGTACATTCTTCTCAGGATCAAGTCCGCATGCAATATACTGTGCAAGCTGATTTAATGATCTCTTACGAAGGTCTGCAGGCTCCTGTCTTACTGTAATTGTATGTAAATCTGCCATAAAGTAATAGCATTCATAATCATTAACTCTGTCAGCCCAGTTCTTTATTGCTCCAAGATAGTTTCCAAGATGAAGATCTCCACTTGGCTGAATACCTGATAGCATCCTTTTTTTTGGCTCTGTTTTTACTTCTTCCATAACTTTCCTTCTCCTATAAAGATGATTTAAACTTTCATAATGTATGTCGTTAAATATTCTTCAACTTAATACATTACTAAAGTATTTTACCACATTGATATAAAAAAGAAACCAATGATCACCTTTTTTATCATAAAAATCAGTTTTCCATAATTGATTATTTAACATTGCTGTATTTATTACAGCTTTTCCATTAGTTTACCCATTTCAAACAGTGAATCAAAAACTGCATCCGGTTTTATATCTGATTTGGCAATATCTTCTTCTTTTGTTTCACCAGATAATACTAAAACTCCCATTGCTCCATTATTAACACCTGTAGCAACATCTGTATAAATCCTGTCTCCTACAAAAGCTATTTTATCCTTAGAAATACCTGCAATTTCCTGGACCATATCTGCAGTTTCCTTAAATGGTTTTCCAACATAGACAGGCTCTACTCCTGTACTTAAGGTAACAGCAGCACATATTGCACCGCAGTCAGGTATAAACCCTCCCTGTACAGGACAGTTTATATCAAGATGCGTAGCCAGAAACTTTGAACCTTCTCTTATAAAACTGCAGGCAAATGTAAGCTTATCATATGTCAGAGTTTTATCAAAAGAAACAATTACAATATCGGGTTTAAGCTTTCTAAACTGTTCATTATCAACAGATTCAAATGTAAACCCATCCAGCTTATCATTTATAAGATTTATACCTGCATTTTTAAAGCTGTCTATAAGAGGTTTGGTTCCAAGCAGATATACACTTTGACCTTTATAAAATGTATCAAGATATTTAATCATTACATCACCGGAAGTCATTATCTGCTGCCTTGTTATTGGCATATCCATTTTTGCAAGTTTTGATATATATATTTCAGGCGACTGAGATGCATTATTTGTAAAAAAGATAAATCTCTTATTAAGCTTTTTTAGCTGCCTGATAAAATATAATGAACCTTCCAAAATCTGATCACCCAGATAAAAAGTACCATCCATATCAAGAACAAATAATTCAGTTTTATTTAGAAGCTCTAATCTATCCAAAATCTCAGATCCCCCTTATAAGATTTTCAGGATAATAAATTTTTTACCCTTCAAATCTTCCGTTATCAGAACGAGTTTTTATATTCAGCTTATCATATGAATGTGTTCCAAAATTATTATCTTTGTGAGAACTCTTTTTCTTTCCTTTTCCAAAGCTTTCCATTACAAAATCGCTTACATCCTGAAGATATTCAAGTCCCTTTTTCTTATTTTCCTTTGCAATAACTTTATCTACACTTGTATCAAGTCCTGTATAATTTGTTCCAAATACCGCTTTATCCTTATCCTTTGAAAAAGACTTATCTCTTACCGAATAACTTCTTTTCTTTTCTTTGGTATGCTCTTCCCACTTGCCTTCGTATTTACTCTTGTTATCACTACGGCCTTTGTTATAACGTTCCTTACGTTCTCCCTTGTCATAGCCCTTTCTTTTATCATCTTTTTTGCCATAACGAGAGCCCCTGGAGTCTCCATAACGAGAAGAATTTCGGCTATCATTTCTGCCGTCTCTTCTTCCTCGTGAATCTCTTCCATTTCTTTCAGAGTTTCTGCCTCTTCCATCACGTCTATCCTTGCCAGAGCGATCTCTATCACGTCCACCACGATTTCTAACAGAGAAATCCTTTTCTTCTATTTCTTCGCCCATCTTAAGACGCATAAATCCAGCTGCAAGCTGTTCTACAGTATATTCACCCTCATCAACCTTCTGATTGATAAAAGCTATAATGTTATCAAGATTATTATTTTCAATAACATCTACAACTTCATTAAATATTACCTGAGATTTAGCCTTGGTAACTTCCTTTGCAGAAGGTACCTTACGTTCTTCTATGCGTGTATGACAAATCTTTTCAATCTCTCTAAGCTTATACATCTCTCTGCCTGATACCAGGGTAAAAGACTTTCCACTCTTTCCGGCACGTCCTGTTCTACCTATTCTGTGAACATAGTATTCAATATCTTCAGGAATATCAAAATTAAATACCGCTTCAACACCACTTACGTCGATACCTCTTGCAGCAACATCAGTTGCGATAAGAATATTAGTTCTTCCGCTTCTAAAGATATTCATTACAGTATCTCTCTGATTCTGTGAAAGGTCACCGTGAAGCCCCTCTGCAAGATATCCGGCCTTTTTAAGTTTTTCAGCAAGTACATCTACCATTCTCTTAGTATTACAGAAAATAAGACTTCTCTGAGGATGATAATAATCAAGGAGTCTTGCGATAACCTCTTCTTTATCCTTCTGATGAATTCTATAATATGACTGTTCAATAGACTTAACAGTAATTTCCTTTGGAGTCATTTTTATATATTCAGCATTATTCTGATATTTCTTTGTAATCTCAAGAATTGGCTTTGGCATTGTAGCAGAGAAAAGAGCTGTCTGACGCTCTTCAGGCATCCCCTCAAGGATAGTTTCAATATCCTCTCTAAATCCCATGTCAAGCATTTCATCTGCTTCATCAAGTACAAGTACCTTAACATCAGCAAGCTTAAGAGTATGTCTTCTCATGTGATCCATTACTCTTCCAGGAGTACCAACTACAATCTGAACCCCATTTGAAAGAGCTCTTATCTGTCTTGAAATATCCTGTCCTCCATAAATTGGAAGAACCTTTATTCCAAACATATATTTTGCAAAATCTCTTATATCATCAGCTGCCTGCATTGCAAGCTCTCTTGTAGGGCAAAGAACAACTGCCTGTAAATGTTTATTTGAAGGGTCAACCCTCTGAAGAAGCGGTATTCCAAACGCTGCAGTCTTACCTGTACCAGTCTGAGCCTGACCAATGATATCTTTTCCTTCCATCATTACAGGAATAGCTGCCTTCTGGATGGGTGACATATATTCAAATCCCATTTCATTAACAGCTCTGATTATACGCTCATCAAGCCCTGTACTTTCATCATAAGGAATTTTTTCTTCATCTTCTTTATCTTCTGTTTTTCCATTATCTGAATCAGAATTTGCAATTTTTGTTTTTTCTTTATCTGAATTTTTCTTAGCTTTCTTTTTGCTATTTACTTCTTTATTATTATCAAATTCATTTTTTGAATCATCTATTGTATTTGTTTTTATCTCAACTTTATCTGTATTATCTATATCAGTCTTAACCTCATCCTTAAAAAGCTCCTCACTAAGAAGCATATCCAACTTATCCATCTTACTTGCTAAATCACTATCTTTACTAAAACTCATTTTTAACCTTTCAAAAACATTACAAAAGCAGCACTTTTTATTTTACTCAAGTGCTGCTGCTACTCAAATAACATTCAACTTTACAAATTGTTTCATGAAACATATCTGCTACAATCCACGATGCTATTTTACAACATTAACACTAACACATTTTTATAGCATTCCCAGAAGTCCGTGAATTGCACTCTTAACTGCCTGCATTCTCACTTCCTCTCGTGAGCCTTTAAATATATGTTTCTCAACAACCTTTTTTCCTTTACAGTAAAGCCCAATATATACAAGCCCTACTGGCTTATCTTCCGTTCCTCCTAAAGGACCTGCTATCCCGGTAACAGAAATTGCTGCATCAGCCCTTGCTACTCTGGCTGCTCCCTGAGCCATTTCACTGGCAACCCTGTCACTGACTGCAGTATACTTTTCTAAAGTTTCCTCCGAAACTCCAAGCATTTCCATCTTAGCTTCATCACAATAAGTAACAAAGCCCCTTTTAAATACGGCAGATGAACCACTTACATCTGTAATTGCCCCTGCAATTAAACCGCCCGTACATGATTCAGCTGTTGTTACGGTCAGCCCCTTTTCCATAAGTGCTTCTACAAGCTCCTTATTTTCATAAATCATTACATTTCTCCACTCATTACATCCTTGTTCTTAACAAGATAATCCACAAGTGATACCACTGTAAGAATAAGTGCAACATACATAATAACTGTTGTAATAACGCTTAAAGCCGGAATATCAGCGATCATAAGTATGATCATGATCATCTGGAAAGTGGTCTTAAACTTTCCCCAATAGCTGGCTGCTATAACTCTTCCATTTTCAACAGCTATAAGTCTGAATCCACTTATAATAAACTCACGCGCAATTATAATAACTACAATCCATGAAGGAATCTTTTCAAGATCCACTAGAAGAATCATGGCACTGCAAACAAGCAGTTTATCAGCAAGAGGATCCATAAATTTTCCAAAATCTGTCACAAGATTATATTTCCTTGCAATCTTACCATCAAGGAGATCCGTAAGACTCGCAATAATAAATATTGCAAGTGCTATCCATTTATCTGCATCACCTGTAATATCTACCAGCATAAAAACACAAAAAACAGGAATAAGGATTACTCTAAATAATGTAAGTTTATTCGGTAAATTCATCACTAATTTCTCCTATAAGATCATATTCATATGAACCGGTAACCATGACCCTCACAAAGTCTCCTGACATATATTCTCTTTGAACATTTCTAATAAACAGGTAACCGTCAACATCAGGAGCATCCTTATACGTTCTAGCAACATATGTAAGACCATCTGTATCATCTGTATCAGTAATTCTTCCTTCTATTACTGCAGACAATACTTTTCCAACAGTATTCTTTGCTGAATCAAAAGCAATATCCTGCTGAAGTTTCATTATTTTTGTTCTTCTGGTCTTCTTAATACGTTCAGATACCTGGTCCGGCATTTCAGCTGCAGGAGTATCTTCCTCCTGTGAATAAGTAAACACACCAAGTCTGTCAAACTTCATATCTTTAACAAGCTTCATAGTCTGATTATGGTCAGCAGCTGTTTCTCCTGGAAATCCCGTAATAAGAGTGGTTCTTAGACATATATCCGGTATTTCCTTTCTTATGTAATTTATTCGCTCACGTATTTCGGCATTATTTGTTCTTCTGCCCATACGCTTCAAAATGGCATCAGATCCACTTTGAATTGGTATATCAAGATAATTACATACCTTAGGCTCATTTTTAATCGTTTCGATAAGCTCATTGGTAATTTCTTCCGGATAACAGTACATAATTCTTATCCATTTAAGATTTTCTATAGCAGCAAGCTTATGCAATAACTCTGGAAGCTTCTTTTCTCCATATAGATCAACACCATATAAAGTAGTCTCCTGAGCAACCAGTATAAGTTCTGAAACTCCTGCCTCCACAAGGCGACCGGCCTCGCTAAGAAGATCCTCCATAGGAACACTTCTGTAATTCCCTCTAACCTTTGGAATAATACAATAAGTACATCTTTTATTGCAGCCTTCAGCAATTTTTAAATAATTAAAATTACCACCGGTAGTCTGTACTCTTTTGTTATTACCAAATGGTTTTCTATCAAGATCTTCAAAATACTGTTTCTCTTTATTTTCAGAAACTGTTTCATCTATAGCTCTACATATACTGTCTATAGCTGTAATACCAATTATCTTATCGACTTCCGGGATTTCTTTTTGAATCTCATCTTTGTAACGCTGTGCAAGACATCCCGAAACAATAAGAGCTTTTAGTTGACCGCTACTTCTGCGCTCAGCAAGCTCAAGAATTGTATTTACACTTTCTTCTTTGGCATCATTTATAAAGCAGCAGGTATTTACAACAGCCGCTTCTGCCTCATTTTCGTCATCTGTAAATTCATGACCACGTGCAGCAAGCATTCCAAGCATTACCTCAGAATCTACACGATTTTTATCACAACCTAGTGACACAAATAAAATCTTCATTTAGTACTTACTCTTCTATAATTATTCTTCAACAGATTCTTCAATACTGTCTGCTTCTGCATTTTCGGCTTCAAGAGCTGCCTTTTCTTCATCAGAAAGAATCTTAAGCTGGTCTTCAGCCATTTCATTTACAGCAATTGATAATGGTTTCTGCTTTGCTTTAACTCTTACCATTGGTTCATCACCAGCAATAATCTGTCTTGCTCTCTTTGCAGTTGCCATAACTACTGAATATCTTGAGCTGATAACTGGCTCATTTCCTTCTTCAACGTCCTTATTAACTACTTTCATAAGATCAACATAAGATGGATGTATCATAATAATTCCTCATTTCTGTGCTGTTTGTATTTTGGGGGGCGGGATCAGCACTTCCCAATGTTAATATATTTGCAGTGTACAGATAAATCTCTTTACTTTCCTTTTAAGAACTGTGAAATTCACCAAAGAGATATTTTTAAATGAATTAATATCTGTCCAACTGATTTTTAATGTCACCGATAAACTCTATATTTCTAACAGGAACACGCCTTGCTGCATTTATAATATCATTCATTTCTGTTACGCATTCATCAAGTTTATCATTAATTATAAGATAATCATACTTATCCATGTAAACAGCTTCTTCTTTAGCTCTTGAAAGTCTCTTCATTATAACTTCTTCAGTCTCTGTTCCACGACCACGAAGTCGTCTTTCCAACTCCGTAATTGAAGGAGGTGTTACAAACAAAAGAAGTGTTTCAGGATATTTTTCCTTAACCTGAAGTGCTCCCTGCATTTCTATCTCAAGGATAACATCTCTTCCATTATTAAGCTCGTTTTCTACAAACTTTTTAGGAGTTCCATAGTAATGGTCACAATAACCTGCATGTTCTATAAAACCATCTTCTTTAATTAGCTTTTCAAACTCATCATTTGTCACAAAATGATAGTCTACGCCATCAACTTCTCCTGTTCTGGGAGATCTTGTTGTCATGGATACTGAAAGAGAATAATTATCATACTTCTTCATTATCTCTTTTACAAGTGTTCCCTTTCCTGTGCCTGAAAAGCCAGAAATAACAACCAATAGTCCTTTATGATTCATTTAAATCTTCACTTCCTGTCTGGGCTCTGCCCGTAATAGTTTCCGGTAAAAGAGCTGAAAGAACAACCATACCGTTTTCCATAATCAGAACAGACTTCGTCTTTCTGCCTGAAGTAGCATCAATTGCCCTGTTTTCTTCTTTTGCAGTCTGTACCAGACGTTTTATAGGTGCCGCCTCCGGGCTCACAATACTTATAAGCTTATCTGTATTTACAATATTTCCAAAACCAATATGTATAAGTCTGTTATCATTCATATTATTCAATATTCTGAATCTGCTCTCTGACTTTTTCTATATCAGTCTTAAGAACGATTCCCCTGTTTGAAATCTCAAGATCAGTTGACTTTGAAAGAATTGTATTAGCCTCACGATTCATTTCCTGCGCCATAAAATCAAGCTTTCTACCAATTCCTTCCTTGTCATCTCCCTTATCAAGAATTTCTCTTGTCTGCTTAAGATGACTTCCAAGTCTCACAAGCTCTTCATCAACACATATCTTATCTGCAAAAAGTGTAACTTCCATAACAAGCCTGTTTTCATCAACCTGCTTATCATCAAGAAGATCTTTTACCTTCTCTTTGAGTTTATTCTTATATTCTTCTATTATAATAGGAGATCTTTCTGTTATAAATTTTACACTTTCCATCATCTCGTCAAGTTTCTCAAAAAGGTCGTTTTTTAGATATTCACCCTCTTTGAGTCTTGCAGCAGCAAACTGACTTGCAGCTTCATTAACTGCCTTTTGCAATATACTCCAGATTTCGTCCTCATCCATTTCCTCTTCTTCCATTATAAGAACCTCAGGATACTTGGATAAAGAAGATATTCTTACATCATTATCAAGGCCAAAATCAGCAGCCATCTGATTTAAATATGCATAATACTCAGCGGCAATTTCCTTATTATATTTAACCTTTGAATCAGATTGAGAAAAATTCTCATAGCTTATGAATACGTCTACCTTACCACGTTTCATATATTTTTTTAATTCAGTTCTGATACCTGCCTCAAAAGCATTGAACTTCTTTGGCATCTTGATATTAAGATCAAGATATCTGTTATTAACAGATTTGAGTTCAACAGTGATTTTCTTGTCTCCTTCTGTGATCTCGCTTCTGCCAAAACCAGTCATACTACTGACCATAGCCGACCTCCCAAAAGCATATTGACATTATTATTGCATTCTAAAAATAAACATACATAAGAAATTATATTCCATAATATAAAAAACTGTCAAGAATTGTAAATGTTTTAGCCACTTATAATCATAAACATACGTTACTGTTCACTCGCTAGCAGCTCGCTCCAGTAACGAATTCGCGCATTCATTCCAAATCGCCTACGGCGAGGAATGCGCTCACTCCTGAATCATTTTCTTACGCAGTCAGCGGCGTAGCGCTTCCTGCTACCTCTGAAC
>JAILEJ010000481.1 GCA_024688095.1 Butyrivibrio sp. | reverse complement strand
TTAAAGAATGATGAAAAAATGAAAGTTGTAACAAGCTTTTTGTGCAAAACCGATGAGGAGATTCTTGCAAAAATTGATGAAATCGGTGATAACAGAGGAAGCTATGATTATGATATTGATGGTGCTGTAATAAAAATTGATCAGGTTGCTTATAGAGATGACTTCCCAGCTGGATCAAAATATAGCGCTGGTCATATAGCATATAAGTATCCACCAGAAGAAAAAGAAACAACTATAACTGATATAGAATTATCTGTTGGTATGACAGGAAGAATTAATCCAACAGCAATATTTGAGCCTATCAGATTATGTGGTACCACTGTTTCAAGGGCAACTCTTCATAATCAGGATTTTATTGATAAGCTTGGAATCGGTATAGGTAAAACTGTTCTTGTTTATAAGTCAGGAGAAATAATACCTAAAATAAAGGCTGTTGTTGATAAAAAAGAAAATAACGATATTGCAGTATATCAGATTCCAAATGTATGCCCTATATGCGGAATGCCAGCTGTAAGGGAGGAAGATACTGCTGATATAAAATGTACTAATGATGATTGTCCAGCCAAGTTGATCAGAAGAATAGTTAATTTTGTTCAAAGAGATGCAATGGATATTAAAGGCTTTGGTGAGGAGTATGTAAAGGCTTTAATTGAAGAAGGCTACCTGCATAATATTGCAGATATCTATACTCTTAAAGAACATAGAGATGAACTTGTTCAAAAGGGAATAATTGGAAAAGAGACTAATACGGATAAAATTCTTGGAGTAATTGATAATTCCAAAAATAATGAGCCATACAGGCTTCTTGTAGGTCTTTCTATTCCGAATGTAGGTAAGACCAGTGCAAAGACAATAATGAAGCATTTTGAGAGCTTTGATAAGCTTATGAAGGCAACTGTTGAAGAACTTACCATGGTAAATGATGTTGGTGAGACAACGGCTATCTGTATACATGACTTTTTTGATAAAGAATCAAGTAAAGAACTTATGAAACGCTTTAGTGAATATGGTCTTACTCTTGAAGCTGAAAGCATTTCTGCAGGAAATGAACTAGAGGGAATGACCTTTGTTATTACTGGAGATGTTACAAGATTTAAAAATAGAAATGAGCTTGTTGAATTCATAGAAGCCCATGGCGGAAAAGCAGCAGGAAGTGTTTCCAGGAAGACTACAGCACTTATAAATAATGATGTTGCATCTAATTCTGGAAAAAATAAGAAGGCCAAAGAGCTTGGAATTGAAATTATTTCAGAGGACACATTTCTTGAAAGACTAAATAATGCTTAACAACAGGCATCTTAAATATTAAAATATTAATGCATATTGTTTTTGATTTATAAAGTAGTATTTAATTGCCTGCATTTTACCAAAATACAATTTATTGAAAGAGTGAATAGTTATGCCAATTAAAATTCAAAATGATCTACCTGTAAAGGAAATACTTGAAAAAGAGAATATATTTGTTGTTGAAGAGGACAGAGCGCTTCATCAGGATATACGTTCACTTCAAATTTGTATATTGAATCTGATGCCGCTTAAAGAAGATACTGAGTTACAGCTTTTAAGGGCTATGTCAAATACACCACTTCAGATAGATGTATCATTTATGAGAGTTAGTTCTCATATTTCTCAGAATACATCTCCGAACCATCTGAACAGATTTTATAATACCTTTGATGAGTTAAAGGATAAAACATTTGATGGACTTATTATTACAGGTGCTCCTGTAGAGCAGATGGAATTTGAAGAGGTCGATTATTGGGACGAATTATGCAGGATATTTGAATGGTCAAAGACTAATGTAACTTCTACATTTCATATATGTTGGGGTGCTCAGGCTGGTCTTTATTATAAATATGGAATTCAGAAGAAAGCACTTCCAGAAAAGCTGTTTGGAATTTTTCGTCATAAGGTAAAATATAGAAAGGTACCTCTTGTTCGTGGATTTGATGATATTTTCTATATGCCTCACAGTAGACATACTGAAACGCCAGCTGATAAGATTCATGAGTGTGAAGATCTTATCGTTCTTGCTGAATCTGATAAAGCAGGAGTTTTTCTCTGTATGTCCAAGGATGGAAAGGATATTTTTGTAATGGGACATGCAGAGTATGACAGATATACTCTTGCTAATGAATACAACAGAGATATTGAAAAAGGATTGCCTATTCATGTTCCTGAAAATTATTATCCTAATGATGATTCAGACAATAAACCAGTTTTGCAATGGCGTGCTCATTGTAATATAATGTATACCAATTGGATAAATTATTATGTATATCAGAACACTCCATATATGTGGGGACAGATTCTTGATGATGAGCGCAGAAGTAAGGCTACAAGTGTTCTTACAGAAGCCAAAAAGTAATTGATTTAAAAATTCTGACAGGTAATTTTGGGGAAATAATTACCTGTCAGAGTTTAAATTACAAATATTTTTAAATGACAGATCATATAAAAATATATAAGTTATGGTGGGGACTATTTAAGAAAGTTTTTATAGCATAGAGTATGCGGGGGATAAAATCTTTTTCTGTTAGCTTTTTAAAATAAGCTTCTTTAATTTTATTGTTTCTATAATCCCTTTATATATTCAGTTCTTGTTTTTTTATCTTATAGGCTACTTCTGTCATTAAATATCAATATTATTTAATAATGTTTATTATAAGGAAAAATGATAATTATATTTTTCTGATATTTTCTATATAAAACTAATCGACTGGAGGCGCTGATGAAGGAATTAATATATGAGAATTCTCTTGGAAATAAGGAACTTGTAAAGGATTTTATTTTGGAAGGGAAGGCTGATATTTCATTTGATGAAGGCGTTATGAGAATGGAAAATTCTCTTAGTGCAAGTGAAGGGCAAAAGGCAAATTATGTATATTGGTGTCCTGTAGAATTTCCTGAAAATATAGAGGTTACCTGGGAATTTAGACCAATTAAGGAACCGGGGCTTGCAATTTTATTTTTTGCTGCAAAGGGAATTAATGGAGAGAGTATTTTTGATAAAAAATTAGCTGAAAGAACAGGAGAATATCCTTTATATCATCATGGAGATATAAATGCGTTTCATGTTTCTTATTTTAGAAGAAAAGAACCGGATGAAAGAGCGTTTCATACCTGTAATCTCAGAAAAAGCTATGGATTTCATCTTGTAACACAGGGAGCAGATCCTATTCCTGATGCTTCAATCGATTCTTTATGGTATGAACTTAAAGTTATCAAGAATAAAAACAAAGTTACATTTTCAGTAAATGATCTTCAGGTTTTTGAATTTAATGATGATGGTACAACATATGGACCAGTTCTTTCTGGTGGATGTATTGGTTTTAGACAGCTTGCACCTATGATAGCTGAATATAGGAATTTGAAGGTTTATGAATTAAAATAAAATAGTTTTTTGGGGTATTTAATGAAATTAGTTGAAAGAATAATAAACTTAAAAATTCGATATATTAATTATAAATACAGGGTTTTGTTGTTTTTGATGTTCATTGTTACTATGGTTATTGCTATTGGATGTGGATATTATTTTAAGAGCTCTTTTGAAAGACAGGAGACAAGAGCGGCTGAACTTTCGAAATCATCAATAGAACAGATATCCGAACAGGTATCTGGAGAAATGGACAGAATATATAATTATTATCTTGTTTTTGCAGATATGGATGAGGTTACATATCTTGTGGATAATAATATTGATTACTCTGATTATAGTCATATTGATAAAGCAAGAAATTCACTTAATGGAAATAATATTGTATCTGAATATGTAAAAGGTTATTCATTTATAAATTTCAATACCGGCTGGGTATTAAGCTCAAAAGGTATGTACAAGCTAAATGAAGCGAGTAATATTGATGAAATCACAGAACTGTTTGATTATTCCATAGATGCTATAAGTAAAAATTACTGGCTTTTTTTGCATGCATCAAATCCTGAAAAGCTTGAGCGGACTTATAGAACTACAGTGGCTATGGATGGTCTTAATCTGATATTAAAGCTTCCAAGAGCATATGGCAGCACAAAGGCTATGATAATTGTAAATGTTGACACGGATGCTATTACAAGGCTTGCTTTGGATGCGGTTTCAGAGGGACAGTCACTTACAATAACAAATGATGAAAATGAGATTATCTATGCCTCAGACTATGATGTTGCAAATGCGATTATAAATAGTGAGAGTGAGCTTTCTGAAGATATTTCTGTTAAGGGAGATAAATATTTATTATCCTTTGATACTTCAAAAATAAGCGAGCTTAATTTTTATGTTACAACGAAAAGTTCATATTTTGAGACTGTAAATCCTTTATATGCATTTTTTGTAGTTATAATTATAGCGTTGTTTTCCATGATGTTTACATTTTTATCCTTTAAATGGATTTATAAACCTGTTGATACCATGGTTCACAAGATATCAGATGCTAATGATAATAAGTTAAAGCCAGGTGAGGATGAGCTTCAGTATATTGCAGAATCAATGGAGCAGCTTAGCGGAAGTAATACAGAACTTCATAAAGGCGTATCGCAGCTGTTTCAGAGAAGACTCCTTCAGGGTGAACTTTCTGTTGATGAAATTAATGATTATCTTGAGAGACTTTCTCTTAATGGTAAACTCAATAAGTTTATATCCATGGCGTTTATATTAAAAGCAGATAGTGATGAAAGAGTGATTTCCATAGAAGATGAGAAAAAAGCGCTATACAGTATTGTTTCTTTTATAAAACAAAGATATGAAAATATTCTCATTATGGAACCCTGTTATTTTGCAAGAGCTATATTTGCTTTGGTAGAAATAGAAGAGGCTAATGATGACATATCGATACCGACAATGATTTATAATGATGTAAAAGAACATATTGAAGGCCTTAATAAAGGAATTCTTCTGGGAACAGGTGTCAGTAAGCTATGTAATGATCAGAATATGTTGTACAACTGTTATCAGGAGAGCGTACTTGCGCTTAATTCTGGAGTTGTTTATGATCCTGAGGCTGAAGTCAGTGAGCAGAGTATCAGCTATTGCAGATTCTATGCTGAATATGAGTCGGGAAAGAGCGTTTCATATAATAAGAGCTTTGAAGATAATATTCATAATGTAATTATGAAAGGTAACAAAGAGGAAGCATATGCAGTAACTGATGAATTTATCAGATTTTTGCAGCTTCAGAATCTCTCAAGAGAGGAAAATGTTGTTTTCCTTATACAATATGTAAATGCTATTTTACTTGGTGTAAAAGAGCATGGTATTGATCCGGATGCAGTTTTTAAAGAGCCTATCATAAAAATTTATCAGAATGTTACACAATATTATGATCTTTCCAGAATCAGAAGATATATAAAATCGGTTATGATAGATCCTGTTATTGATAAGATCAGCAATATGACTATTTCACAGGCCAAACAGATACTTGATGGAATAATGAAGCTCATTGATGAAAAGCAGGGTGATATAACGCTTACAGAATGTGCCGAGGCATTAGGTTATCATCCTACATATCTCTGGAAAGTTTTAAAGCAGGAAAAGGATATGTCTTTTACAGATTATGTAGAGGAATATAAAATAAATCTTGCCAAGAATCTTTTAGAAGAAACTGATATGACTGTTACACAGATTGCTGCAAAATTAAATTATACTAATGCTCAAAATTTCATAAGATTTTTTAGCAAAAAAGTTGGAACTACTCCTGGAAAATACAGGCAGGAAGTTTGTTAATGCGATTATAAATATGTTTAAATGCGTTCAAAAAACTATAATACGATGATTATCATATTAAATACAAAATCTCTGAAGTGCCTAGAAATAGGCACTTTTTTGATGTAAATAAAATGATTATAGACGTAATATATAAAATAAATATAAAATTGCACTATAAAGAAATAAAAAAGAAATGAAAATTATACAAAGTAACAAAAAATAAAATAACATTTAATTTTTACTCAATAATTATTTCGTTAATTTGTATATTTTCGGAAGGAGAGGGTATGGCAAAAAAGGAAAAGTATGTAGATGTTACTACTACCAGCGGTGAAGTTGTTCGCCAGAGAGTAGTACCTCTTAGTACTTACATGGTTCAGCACAAATGGCTATATATATTATTATTGCCAGGTTTAATTTATTTTATCATGTTCCGCTATGTTCCTATGGCCGGACTGGTTATCGCATTCAAAAACTATTCACCTTTTATGGGATTGTGGGATAGTCCATGGGTAGGTTTTGAGAATTTTGTAAAATTCTTTTCTAATAATGACTTTTTCATGTTATTAAAGAATACATTAGGAATTTCAATCTTGCAGCTGGTATTTTATTTCCCTGCACCGATTATATTATCTCTTTTACTTAATGAGATAAGACATAGCTGGTATAAGAGAACGATTCAGACATTTATCTATATACCTCACTTTGTTTCATGGGTTATCGTTGCATCATTATCATATCAGCTTTTTGGTTCAGAAGATGGTCTTATAAATCTTGCAATCAAAGCTACAGGTCTTGAAGCTATTCCTATATTGTCATCAGCAAAGTATTTCTGGGGACTTATTGTAGGACAGGATATCTGGAAAGAAACAGGTTATGGTACAATCATTTACCTTGCTGCACTTGCAGGTGTAGATCAGGAAATGTATGAAGCAGC